>DCKY01000152.1:40915-95364 GCA_002320775.1 Planctomycetes bacterium UBA1662 | reverse complement strand
CCCAACAGCGAGATATTATTCGACTCGGTCGCTCCGCCGGTGAAGTAGATCTCACCCGCGCTCGCGTTGAGCAGTGAGCCGACCTGTGCCCGGGCCTTTTCGACAGCCTCCCGGGCGGCCCAGCCGTAGGGATGCGTCTTGCTGGAGGCGTTCCCGAAGGAGTCCTTCAGATAGGGAAGCATCGCATCGAGGACGCGGGGATCGACCGGCGTGGTCGCGTGATAGTCGAGGTACACCTGTTTATTCATGGTCGACGGGATATAGTAAATCCTTCTGCGGAAAAAACCGCCCACCAAACTTCCCGCGGCGGATAATTTGTCCCCTGGTTTTTCCCGGTGATGATCGAAGTCCCGGCTTCGCTAGCCAGTGGAGCTGCAGGCGCTTGTTACCTGGGCCAAGAACTCTTAACATGGTTGGAGTTGCTTGATTTCAACCATTCCAGGACCGGTAGCCGATGCCAAAACTCGAAATATTGATTTCCCGCCGAAAACTCCTGATCACGGCCGCCATCGCTTTGCTGAGCTGCTCTTCCCGCCTCCAGGTCTTTTCCCAGGAGGGGGAGAAGGCCGCAGAAGGAGGGGATCCAGCTGGATTGACAAATGCGGTAGGGATGAAGCTGGTACTTGTCAAGGAAGGCGAGTTCCTGATGGGATCAAAGAATGAATTCGGGCGCTGGGCCCACGAGCATCAGCACAAGGTGCGGATCTCTGAACCCTACTATATCGGGGCCTGCGAGGTTACCCAGGGAGAGTATCAGAAGGTCATGGGATCCAATCCGAGCTACTTTTCCCCGGCGGGGGGAGGCAAGGAAAAGGTCAAGGAACTTGATGCCGCCAGGCTGCCTGTGGATAGCGTCAGCTGGGAGGAAGCCGTGGAGTTCTGCAGAAAGCTCTCGGAGCTCGCGGCTGAGAAACAGGCCGGCCGCGTCTACAGCCTGCCTACAGAGGCGCAATGGGAGTACGCCTGCAGGGCTGGAACGACGACTCCCTTTCATTACGGAGAACAGCTGAACTCCAGGCAGGCCAACTTCGATGGCAACACTCCCTACCTTAAGCGGGAGGATGTGATCAAGGGTGTCGACCCTGCGACCATCGCGGGGCCTTACCTCAAGCGTACCGCCCCGGTGGGCTCCTACGAGCCCAACGCCTGGGGGCTTTACGATATGCATGGCAATGTATGGGAATGGTGCTCAGATTGGTTCAGCCCCGTCTACTACAAGAAATCTCCCGAGGCCGACCCCGGCGGGCCCGAGAAGGGGAGCCGGAAGGTCTCCCGGGGCGGCGGCTGGTATTATTTCGCCGCGGGCTGCAGGTCAGCTAGCCGCTACGAGAGAGCGCCGGGCCGCAAGCGGAATACCGAGGGCTTTCGGGTGGTCTGTACCCAGGTGAACAAATAGGTCCCGTGGTTCAGTTCGTCGCGATTGTGAGCGAGAACTTGTAGGGCTTCTTCCTGGTTCGGACGACCACCTGGTAGCTTCCCGGTGGGAGCACCGGGAGCTCGAGCTCGCCATCGACCTGGTGTTTTCGGTCATGGACGGTGAGGCCTGCCTGGTCGGCAATCATGACAGCCACCTCCCCTTTGAAGGCCTCGCCGGTGGGCTTCTTCAGATTCAGCCGGGTCTTTTTTCCGCGTCTCAGGGTCGCCCTTCCACTGCGGCCCTTGCCGGGATGGATTCTTACTGTGGCGGGAACATGGTTCTCTGCCTCCAGCCGCAGGCGGTAGTTTACGGGAAGCAGTCCTTTCAGGACGAGCTGGCCGGAGGCGGCGATGATCGTCCGCTTTGTCCAGGAAGCCTGCGCCAACTGGCCGGCGGCGGAGCCGGTCATCTCTGCCGTAACCTTGCAGGGAATGTTGAGCGGCGCACCGGTCGCGTTCGAGGCGATCTCGAGGTCATATACCAGAGATTTCAAGGACACGTTGAATTCCACGTCCGCTCCGGGTGGAATCGAAAGCTCTCGTTCAAATTGAAATCCTCGTCCACTGAGCCTGTATTTTCCCGGCGGCAGGGGGGACAGGTTGAAGACGCCGTTCGCATCACTGGAGAAGGCCGGGGATCTTCCCATTTCAGGCAGGCTGAGGAGAGAGAGCTCCGTACGGAGGGGATTGCCATCGAGGGTTACCGAGCCGTGGAGCCCGCCATTTTTTTCCCGGCCCCGGGCCAGGAGGTCAAAGGCCATCCGTTGCCCTACACCGAGGGTCAGGTTCTCAGCCCCGGCCGCTCCCCGGTCGCTTCTTCCGGTCCATTCGATATCTGTTTCCGCTTCCGTCTCTTCGCCGCTTCCCACCTCGATCCGGATGTCGGAGGCTGCAGGAAGCCCGCTGAAGGAGTACCTGCCCTGGGGGTCGGTGAAGGTGCTTCTCGGGGAGCACCTCGACGAGCTGAGGACCACGGGGACGCCTGCGATGGCCTTTGCCTGCGGCGATAGAACCCGGCCCTCGATGACTGCGCCCGCGGCAAGGCGCAGAGGATATTGCCGCGCCGGGTCAGCCAGGGGCAGCTCGATCGTCTCGCCCTGGTAGGTCGCGTGATGGGGGTGGCTCACCCTGATGCGATAGGTTCCCGGCTCGAATTGCCTGAAACGGAAGGCGCCAGCGGAGTCGGTGTGGGTACTCATTACCGCGCGTGTCGGCCGGGCCACGCGGACACCATGGAGGGTGGTATGTCCGGACCAGGTTCCTACCGAGCTCAGCAGTTCCACCAGGGCCCGCGGCACAGCCCGCTGTTCAAAAGTGACCACTCCCTGGAAGCGGGAGCGCGCCGGGCTGAGGCGAACAAGGCCTGCGTCCGGTGACTTTCTGCCGTCAAAGGAGATGACTTTTGAGAGTCCATAGCAGTCATTTTTTCCGCTGACCCGGAGCCTGTATTTCCCAGGGACCGGGGGCAGGCCGATGCGGATCTCTCCTTCTCCGAGAGAGTGATATTCGATGGCTACGTTGCTTGCCGGTCGAAAGTCTCCATCGCTCTGCAGCTCGACCTCAACCGATTCGATGCTGATGGGCAGGCCGCTCTTGCTGTCGATGGCGTGGGCTGTGAGCACCAGGCCCCTCTCCAGTTTGACCTCCAGGTTGACGACCCCAGTCTCTTCGGCAACGAGCCCGAGTATTTTTTCCCGGTATCCCGTGCGGCGAATCCTTATCTTTGTCGGCCCTGGTGTCGGGAGGGCGCATTGGAGGAGCCCGAGGTCGTCTGTCTGGCCGAGGTAGCTTGAGACCGAATGCCCCTTGCCGGTAAGGACCGGGCGGTCAAGCCACACGCTGGCCTCCGGGAGGTAGGCGCCTTTTTCATCAAGAGTTCGGATTTGAACAGGCTTTCCGGGGCGGAGAACAGTCTCGATGATTCTGCTGCGGTTGTCCTCGGCCAGGATGACGGAGCAGGAGCGGGGGACATGGCCCGCATGACTGTAAAATATTTTTACCAGCCCGGGCTGCAGAAGCGGGCTTTTCCAGGTTCCATCAGCCCCAGAAATTCCGGCCTCGAGATAGACGCCGGGGGTCGATTCAAAGTGGACCCTGGCGCCGGGGAGGGGGGATGAGAGCGAATCGTATACCGTTCCACTGAGCCTGCAGCCCGGAACGAGTACGATTTCTTCCAGGGGGCGGGGTTCCTCTTCACCTGCCGGCGGGTTCTTTTCCGGATTGGCGAGAGAGCTGATGGTGGTTGGGAAGTATTCCTGGTGCGAGAGCTCTATCTGTTCGCTTCCGCTGGGAAGCTTGAATATTCCGAGGCGATCGGATCGCGTCTCGATATTGCCGCAGCGTACGAGAGCCTCCTCGATCGGTTTTCCCAATGGGTCGACAACCTTTGCCTCAACAAGATGATCCGGATCGAGGGTCTCGATGACGGACGGCGGCGCGGGGGGCTTCACGGGCGATTGAACGCCGCTGGCTGGATCACGAAGAACCAGCCGCCGGTTTCCCTGGTCGAGGCTGTTGAATACGCTCCAGATGCCCAGCCCAACGGCGAGCAAAAGACAGAAGGTTCCTGCTCGAGGATTATCCATTCATAGGGTCCTGCGACCCTCGAAACGTGCGGCGTACCAGGCAGGTGAATTCTATTTCTTCACGCTTCCCGGTGCAAGCCGGGATGGTACTGATCGAGGCAAATAATGGGACTGGGGCCTCCCGGGAGCGTCATCTTTTACTTCCGGCGCATTCCACGGAGCTTCGAGGAGGCCGCATAGAGCTCCTCGAAGCGCTCATCGGTATCATCGGAGAGCTCACGCATGGCTCTTTCGATCTTCTGACGCCATTCCTCTATTTCTTTTCGATTGAGATCGGGCGGAATTTCGACCAGGTCGCCCATATGCAAGAGTATACGACTGAAGGGCTTAGGGAGTTTGAACCTGTCCCATGAATTGAAGGTCCAGCTCTTGGCCAGCCCGATTCCAGTGATCAGGATCGGCAGGCCGGTTTTTGAGGCGAGGTAGATGGCTCCCTGTTGAATTCTGCGTGGAGGACCTCGTGGCCCATCAGGGGTTATGCCGATACGTACGTATTCTTTTTTAGTCCGGATCAATTCCCTGATGGCGGCGACAGATCTCCTGGTGGTGGAGCCGCGAATGGCATCGTGTCCGATTCCTTCGACTATTTTGGCCAGCATCTCTCCATCTGCATGAGGGCTGACAAGGGTTTTGAAGCCTGTGTCAGGAAAGCTGGTCGCCAGCGTGAAGAGACGCTGATGCCAAACGAGGACAATCAGACCCGGTGGACTCACCCATCCGTCTTTCTCCTCGACATCCTTCGACAGGATGCGTTTTCTCAGGCTCCAGCCCCAGATTCGGGCCAGGCGGGGGCCGATGAGACCGATCAGGTAGTTTCTCAGTCGGCGTCTGTTCTTGCGACTGAGCATTATTTTCGAGTCTCTTCCATGACACGGTCCATGCTCGTACGCCTTGTCTTACTTGTCAACTGTCGCTACAGGTATCTATAATCAGCGCCTTCTATTTCAATCAACCAGTTCTCAGTTCTCGTATACGGCTATGCAGGAATCTCATGGTATCCAGGGTTCAACGGCCGCCTCAGGAGATGGTCTTCTCAGGCTCGGCGGCATCGATTACCTGAACGCTCTTCCCCTTCTCTGGGGATTGGGTGAAGCGGAGGATGGAATGAGCCTGGACTACCATGTTCCCAGTCGGCTTGCCGAGATGCTCGAGGCCGCCGAGCTCGATGTTGCCCTGATACCGGTGGTGGCTTCCATCGCGAGCCCGGATTACCGCGTGGTTCCCGGGATTGGTATCTCCAGCTATGGAGGGGTGCGCAGCATACGCCTCTACTACCGTGAGAGTCTCTCCTCGGTGAAGCGCGTTGGCCTGGACACCTGCTCGATGACCTCGGCCCTGCTGACCCGGCTCCTGTTCAGGGAGGTTTGGGGCGCAGATCCTGAGTTTGTTTCCTGTGAGCCGGCTTCGATGAGGGACTACCTCGCTGGCGGGGCGGATGAGCTGTCCGGGCTGGATGCCGTTTTGCTGATCGGTGATGCCGCCCTGGCCGGCGGGCGCTACGCTGACTGGCTGGATACGGATCTCGGGACCGAGTGGACGCGCTGGACAGGTCTTCCCTTCGTCTATGCCTTCTGGGCCTGCAGGCAGGAGGCAGTTGCGTCTGCATCGGTCCAGGGTTTTCTTATCGAGCGGCTCGCGCGGGCCAAGGAAGCGGGACTGCTTCGTATTGATGAGATCGTGGCGGGCGCCGATCTGCCCGCCGGCTTCGATGAGGCCGCGGGGATCCACTACCTGGGCAGCCTCATCGATTACGACCTCGGGGAGGACAAGCTCGAGGCCATGAAGCTCTTCTTTGACCGGCTTCACGGCGCGGGCCTGCTGGATTCTCCTGCTGGAGAGCTGAGCTTCCTGGGCGGTTGATTTCAGCTGCCGGGGCCGGCGTCCCGGGGTTCAGCATCAGCCTGGCTTTCCGGGGGGGCAGCTGGAAGCTTCTCAAGCAGCGTGTAGTACCGCGCCCAGGATTTCAGCAGCCCGGAGCCAACCGCGGCCAGGGCCGCGGCTCCAAGCTCGGCTTCGGCTTTCAGGGTCTCGATGCCCTCTACCTTGTAGCCGGAGCCTTCGAGCTCAGCCTCGATGTCTTGGGCCTTGCAGCCTGCGTGCGCGGGAGCTTCACGAACGAGGAGTAGCTGATCCTCGATGGGGGATTCGCTCAGCCAATAGCCTGGCGGAATCGCCGGGGTTTCATCCGGCTGTCGTTTACCAATCGAGTAGACGGGGTGCTTCCCGGTGCCGGGAAGCCAGAGCTTCCGGGCTCTCATGTCGGCGCTGGCGATCATGGAGGCCAGGCAGGAGGTTGAGCCGGCGACGAGCCATGGGCTGCCGGGTAATCCTGTCTGGCGCATGCCATCCTGGTTCAGCCGGCTCGTTGGGGCGGAGCTCGGAAAGACGGGGGGAAACCACCGGGTTGACAGTTCAGCCGCCTCGAGCTTGCCGCGGTCCCAGTCACGGCTCCTGGCGGAGAGTAACCTCGCGGCGCAGACGCTGGTCGCGTCGCCAGCTATGGCTCCGCTCATCCGGAAGCGGAAGAGATCCTTGGGTGAGAGGACCAGGGAGATCCGGTGCTCCAGGCGGGGATTCCTGCTGAGCCAGTCCTGCAGGTCATCGAGGAGCTCTGCGGCAGGGGGCAGGCGCAAGTCGCAGAGGGGCTCGAAATCCAGGTCAAGGGCGATCCAGCCGGCGGGTCCGCTCAGGCCGAGGCCCCAGATCTTGCGTGACTTCAGAGGTAGCCCGCAATAGAGCTCCTGGAGGGCGAACCCCCCGGCTCGAAGCCACTCGGCAGGGGGGACACATTGCACTCCCGTACCGTCCTCCTCGTAGCAGCCAGCCACGGCGGCGCTGGTTCTTGCCGGGACACCGAGGTCCCGCCCAAGAGCCACGGCGCTGGCGCGTCCAGGCTGGAAATCGAGTCCGATGAAACTGATCATAGGAGGTCGGCTACGATGTCGCGCTCCCGCTGAAGCTCTTCGACGCTGGCGTCGATTTTTCCACGGGAGAAATCATTGATTTCGAGATCCTGCACGATCTCCCAGCCATCGGGCCTTGCCTTGATCGGGAAGGAGGTCAGGAGCCCCTCGGTGATGCCGTAGCTTCCATCAGAGACGACAGCCGCGGAGGTCCAGTCGTTCTCCGGGGTTCCGAAGTGAAAGGTTCTGACATGATCGCAGATGGCGCTTGCCGCGGAAGCCGCGGAAGATTTTCCGCGAGCTTCGATGACCTCCGCTCCCCGTTTCTGCACCCGGCTGATGAATTCCTCCTGGAGCCAGGTTTCATCGTCGATGACCGAGGTGGCCGGGTCCCCGTTGATCAGGGCATGGTGATAGTCGGGATACTGGGTCGCGCTGTGGTTGCCCCAGATCGTGACTCGCTCGACGGCGTTCACATCCGAGCCTGATTTCTTCGCAAGCTGGTTGACTGCCCGGTTGTGGTCGAGGCGTGTCATGGCGAACCACCTGTCAGCAGGGATCTCAGGAGCGTTTCCGCGGGCGATCAGGCAGTTGGTGTTGCAGGGGTTGCCTACAACCAGCACCCTGATGTCGGCCGCGGCCTTCTGGAGCGCGTTGCCCTGGCTGACGAAGATCGGGCCGTTCTCCCTGATCAGGTCTCCCCGTTCCATTCCCGGTCCGCGGGGCTTTGAGCCCACCAGGAGCGCCCAATTGGCATCGCTGAAGGCAGCCTCGGGGTCATCGCTGAGTTCGAGTCCATCGAGGAGACCGAAGGCGCAGTCCTCAAGCTCGAGCGCGACGCCTTCGACGACCTTCATGGCCGGCGGGATCTCGAGAACTTTCAGGCGCACGGGCTGGTCGGGACCAAAGACCGCCCCTTGGGCGATTGAAAAGAGCAGGCTGTAGCCGATCTGTCCGGCTCCACCCGTGACGGCGACTGTGATAGGGGCAGGCATGAATCTCTCCTTGGCAGGTAAAATTATGTTCCGAATGAAAAGAGATAATTAGCGGCAGGCGGCGGCAAGGTCCAGAAATATCTGCGTATCGTGGGGGTCAGGGGGATCGGCTGGAGAGCCGTTTGTAGGCTTTCTGCAGCTCCAGGAACTTTTCGTGGGCCACCTTCTGGAAATCTTCGCCCATGTGGTGGACCTTGTCGGGGTGGTATTGGACCGCCAGCTTGTGGAAGGCAACGCGTATTTCCTCGGGGCTGGCGTTTGCCTTCACGCCCAGGATCTGCCAGGGGGTGACCAGGTGGGGAGTGGCCTGCGGCGGCGTCTGCCCCGCTTTTTCCTTCCTTCCTCCGGCGTCCTTTGCCCGCTTGTCTTCTTCTTTTCGCTCTGTCCGGGGCTCTCCGCTGCCGGCTTCCGGCATCCCTGTTTTCGGGCGAAAGAGGGCGCCTCGAAACAGCCTCTTGAGCCAGCCGCCGCTGTATCTGTAGTCGCCGTCATATTCAAAGAAATAGCGCCGGCGCTCCTCGTTGGCTTCGTACCAGCTCATGGTCTTGAGGAAATCCTGGGGTTGGCCAACGAAGTGTCCAACGAGATAGTCCAACCGGCCCGGCCGGGTGTCGGGTGAGCTGAACCAGCGTTTCTTCTTCGATTTTTCGCAATGGTTCTGGCGATTGCAGCAGGTACAGAAGTACAGGTGGTAGGGTCCGCCATCTCTTTCGCTTCGGGGACGCAGGATTGCGTCCCTGAGAAGGTAGTCAAGGCCGAGTGGGCGATCGCAGTACCAGCAGCTCGGAGCCATGGCTTCGCCGGTGGATGATGATCTGTCCGCTGTCATAGTTCAAAGTATGAGCATTGCATCGCCATAGCTGAAGAAACGGTAGCCATTGTTGATCGCTTCCCGGTAGGCCGCAAGGATGCGCTCGCGGCCAGCGAGGCTGCTCACCAGCATCAGCAGGCTGCTGCGCGGCAGGTGAAAGTTCGTTATGAGCCCATCGACGAGCTTGAATTTCCTCGGCGGGCGGATAAACAGGTGGGTTCTCTCGCGGAAGGGTGCGGGAAAGCCGCTGTCGGCAAAGCTCTCAAGAGCGCGGGTCGTGGTTGTTCCCACTGCGATAACCCGTCTCTTTTCACTCCGGGCATCCTGAAGTTTTCGGGCTGTTGCCGAAGAGATTTCGACTGTTTCGCCATGAAGCCTGCCGGATTCGAGAGCTTCGGAGGACAGGGGCTTGAAGGTGTCGAGTCCGATGTGAAGGGTGAGCCTTAGCAGCTCGATCCCTGCCGCCTCAAGCTGCTCGATGGCCTCGGCCTCCAGGTGCAGGCCCGCGGTGGGAGCGGCTGCTGATCCCGGCACCCGCGCATAGATGGTCTGGTAGCGCTCGGCATCCTCCGGAGATTCGCGGCCCGGCTGTTCCCGGCTGATGTAGGGCGGCAGCGGGATCTCTCCAACGCGCTGCGCCAGGAGCCTCACCTCCTCCTCGTCAAGGCTGCTTTCGGCGGCGGAAAAGGAGACGATGAAGGTCTGTCCCCGGCGCTCGTGACAGGTGATGCCGATCTCGGGGTCTTTTTCAAGCGCCAGGGAGCGTCCCTCGGCGAAGGCTTTCCCGGGCTTGAGCAAGACCTGCCAGCGGCGGTCGGCAACAGGTTCAAGGAGAAGGACCTCGACCTTTCCACCGCTCTCCTTTCGAGCCCGCAGGCGCCCCGGAAGCACGAGGGTCTCATTGAGAACCAGGATGTCTCCCTCGCGGAGATAACCCGGCAGCTCCCTGAAGCTCCGATGCTCGAGTTCCTCGCGGGCGCGGTCAAGGACCAGCAGCCTGGAATCGGCGCGCCTGGGGGGAGGATGCTGCGCGATGAGCTCCGGCGGGAGCTCGTAGTCGTAGTCCTCAAGCGAAATGGAACGGTCGTCTTTCTCCCCGCTCACCTTGTCTCCAGGATCTCGATGTCCATATTGCCGAGAAAGGGGATGAGCCCGACGAACATCTCGGAGACGGCGGAATTATCGAGAGCCGAAACCGAGAGCGCGATGTGGTCGGCTTCCACTCGGCCCTTTCCGATGGTTGCATCCAGGGGCACCCATTTGCCCGTATAGACCTCTGTCCACATATGACCGACAAAGTTTTTTTTATGGTAGACGAGGCCGGCGACAACCCGGGAGGGGATTCCTCCAGCCCGGCACATGGCGGTTAGAAGTACCGCATGCTCAGTACAATCACCCTGCCTGGTTTCAAGGACCTCTTTCGCCGTGGCGAAGGCTGTACCGAGGTTTTTTTTACGTATGTAGTTGTAGACCCACTTCTCCAGCTGCCGCGCGGCCTTGAGACTGTTCTTTTCTTTTCCGATGATTTTTTTCGTGAGCTCGTTGAGGTGGGCATCATCCACCTGCAGGTAGGCTGTCGAGGCGAGGTAACGTTTTGGCAGCGGATTGGGCTCAAGCGGAAGGGGCCGCGCGTCCGGGTCGTCCACAGCCCGGACCTTCAGTCTCCAGGAGCCCTTCTCTCCCGCGGGGGTGAGCTCGTGACCCGCGGCGCCGGATTCCCGAAGCTCTATGGGTTGGCTCTTATCGCGAATACGGAGCTGGTAGACGATTTCCTGCCGCTTCCAGCCGAGAAAACGGCCCAGGGGGATGGCGCTGGAGATGAAGATTTCCGGGGGTGAGCTGAAATCAGCGGCCAGGATTTCCTCCCGACTTGAGAGCACGGTTTCCAGGCTGAGATAGGGCGTTCTGGATCTGACGGCTTTTCCCTTATCGTCAACCCAGTCGGTGCTCACCAGGCTGTTTCCAGGAGCGACCTCCAGGCGGTTTTCGATTTGGCGGAGCCCCTTCTCCAGCGTCGCCAACGTGCTGACCTGTTTTACGCAGCGGGAGAGGTCGGGCATGAAGACCACCAGTTCGAGCCGGTCACCCTCTTCTTTGAGAGCCGAGCTGATCCGCTCCGAGACGTACTGAAAGCCCCGCGCCGCCGGGTTGAAGGGAATCTCCTGTGTTCGGGCAGGGGAATCTCCCGAGGTGACCTCGAGCATCATCCTGTCGGGCTCGACGACCTTGCCGATGGTTGTGACTCCCTGCCGGGCTGTTTTTTCTTCTTTCCTGAAGCTGAGGATGTTTCCCGCCGCGTTTTCGCGGAGCTCCAGGCGCATCTCGACCGAGACCTTTTCCTTGCCGCGCTTGATCGTCATCCTGGTGAAGGAGATGGTTTCGATGTCGCCATTCTCGCCGACAACCTTGCGCTGGGAGCTATAGCCGGCCGCCTTGCCGCGCAGGTGGATCAGGAACCACTCATCCCCGGGCCTGGCGCCTTCCGGTTCGGCAGAGGGGAAATTTCGCGATGAGCAGGCTGGAACGCACAGGAGCAGCAGGAGGCTGAGGCTCCGGACCTTCACGTTGGCGAGATGCGTGGGAGAGGGCATCGCGCCTCACTGGTCCCGCAGGGGGACACCCTCGAGCGCGGCGCGGCCGAGGTTGCTATAGAGAGCGAAGATGCGAGCAGCATGAAATTTTTCGCCCCAGCCAAGGCTCTCGGTGTCGAGAACGATCTCCGACAGCCCCGACTCATCGACGTAATATTCGAAGTCGATGTTTTCCGAAAGGCCGGGGTGCAGCTCGAGCAGAATCGGCGCCTTGTCATTTTCCCGGTGGTAGCAGGCGGGGGCAGCCCGCGAGTTGGCAGTCCTGTTTGCGCGCAGGGCGCGGCGGAAAAACGACCGGGTAAATACGGAGGCCGGAATCAACTGAAAGCCGGTTGCATGCCGATCAACAGCCAGATCGACCCATTGCTCTTCGGGTTCATCGAGTCCAGCTCGAGGCATATCCGGCAGGTTGAGCTCAAGCTGCCCCAGGCTTTCGCCAAGATAGTTGAGGAGCTTGCCAACCGGCAGCGGACGCCGGCATCCGAGCGCCGAGAGCAGGCTTCGAAGGCAGCGCCTGAGCTGTTCGCGCCCCATCGAGGCGGCCGGGTCCGAAAGCAGGATTGCCAGCCCCAGGGCGGTTATCGCCGGAGGCTGCAGCCGAGCATCGCCTCCACGGCTGGCGGCCATCAGTTTTCGATAGAGCCTGCGCCGGCCGATCGTCCCGCTGACGAACAGTCCCACGGTCTCGATGATCTCGATGCGGCGTTCCTGGGCCTCGCAGCTATCCATCATGAGGGAGCTGCCCTCCTGGTCCTTTGCCCGCAGTGCGAACTCAGCGGCGTGAAGCCTCCGGGCCTCTAGAGACCTGACCCTTGATTCCATTCGCAAAAGTCGAACTCCCCGGGAGAGCGGTTTCCAGGCTCCCGGCCACCGGCCAGGAGCAGAAGAGCGCTCATCCAATGATGTGTTTTCTCTTTTTGTTTCCGGCGGAGGGAAGGATTCGGGCTCTGCTTTTGGCCTTGATCCCGCCACTCCGTTCCAACTCGGAGAACATTGTATGTCCGGATAGGGATGCCCATAAGGAATTATTGCTGAAAAAGAACAGACCGGCAGAGGGCGAGAGAAGGTAATATTTCACTCAAAAGAAGAGGGGGGATACGCCTGTCGAGACTTTCCCTCTTGCAATCCGGTGTCGCGGTGACAGAATGCGCGCCGGTCTTACCTGTCGATGATTTTTTGGGTTCCATGCTCAATTTAAAAGCCCTGCGAGAGAATCCGGATCTGGTGAAAGCGGCTGGTCGCAAGAAATACATTCCTTGCGAGGAGTCGGTAGATCGCATTCTTTCCCTGGATGACCAGAGGAAGAAGCTGGTCTTCGAGAGTGAAGAGCTTCGCGCGGACCAGAAAAAAGTGGGCAAGGAAATCGCCACTCTCGAGGGGGAAGAGAAGCAGGCGAGGATCGCTGAGATGGGGGAGATCGCTGAGCGGATCAAGGGGTATGAGAAGGAGCTGGGGCCGATCGAGACTGAGCTCCACGAGCTCATGCTGCTCGTACCCAACATACCGGCGGAGGAGGTTCCTGATGGGGAGACGGATGAAGACAATGTCCTGGTTCGCGAATGGGGCGAGATTCCACAGTTTGACTTCCCTCTGAAGGATCACCTGGAGCTCGGCGAGGAGCTTGACCTGATCGACATGAAGGGAGCGGCGAAGCTGGCGGGCTCGCGCACCTATATGCTCAAGAACGAGGGCGCCCTGCTCGAGCTTGCCGTTCTGCAATTCACCCTCAACCACCTTGTCGAAAAGGGCTTCTCTCCGATGCTGGTACCTACCCTCGTTCGCCGCGAGCCGATGGTGGGTACTGCGTATTTTCCCGGCGGGGAGGAGCAGGCTTACGCCTGTGAGAAAGATGGGAAGTACCTGATCGGCACTTCGGAGGTCCCGGTGACGGCCTATCACAGCGGCGAGATTCTCGACGAGGCCGATCTGCCGCGACTCTACGCGGGCTATTCGACCTGCTATCGCCGGGAGGCCGGCGCCGCGGGAAGAGATACCAGAGGGCTTTACAGGATTCACCAGTTTAACAAGGTTGAGCAGGTGATCGTCTGCCGCAACGATGAGGAGGAGTCGCTGCGCATGCACGAATTTATCCTCAGCAACGCTGAGGAGGTAGTGCAGGCGCTTGAGCTCCCCTACAGGGTGGTGAACGTCTGCGGTGGAGACCTTGGCCAGCCCCAGGTGCAGAAGTTTGATATTGAGACCTGGATGCCTTCACGGGAGAGCTATGGTGAGACCCACAGCGCCTCGCGCTTTCATGATTTCCAGTCTCGCCGTCTCGATCTGCGTTACCGCGATTCGGACGGCAAGGTACATTTCTGTCACACCTTGAACAATACCGCCATCGCCAGCCCGCGGATCCTGATTTCGATCCTCGAGCTGAACCAGGAGGCCGATGGAAGGATCAGGATTCCCGGCGTGCTTCAGTCCTACATGGGAGGCAAGGAGTACATCGGCCCGAAGTAAAGAGCTTGTTTGCCGTAGCCGAGCCCGGCATTTTTCAAAATCCGTGGAAAAAATCAGATCACCCAACATAATGTGGTGT
Organism: Planctomycetes bacterium UBA1662; assembly: GCA_002320775.1. Taxonomy (GTDB): domain Bacteria; phylum Planctomycetota; class UBA8108; order UBA8108; family UBA8108; genus UBA8108. Next base: position 81,521 of record DCKY01000152.1, on the reverse strand, counting down.
CGAGGAAAAGAGTTGGAGTAATTCAGTGTCTCAAAAATGCGCCAGGCTGGCTCTAGAGGATGGAACCGTTCTACGCGGGATCTCTGTTGGTGCGGATGGGGAGTCTATTGGAGAGGTGGTCTTCAATACGTCCCTGACCGGCTACCAGGAGGTTTTTACCGATGCCTCCTACAATGGACAGATGGTGGTGATGACCAACCCGCTGATTGGCAACTACGGAGTTAATCCGGATGATGAGGAATCGCGTACTCCCTCCCTTCGGGGGGTTATTGTTCGCGAGATGAGCCGCCGGCCATCCAATTTCAGGAGCTGTGAACCCCTTGACGGTTATCTTGCCCGTCATGGAGTGGTCGGGATCTCCGGAATCGATACCCGGGCGGTGACGAAGCTGCTGAGGGTGGAGGGCTCGCTCAAGGGTCTTATCTCGACATCCGAGGATTCGGATGAAGCTCTCGTTGAGAAAGCGAAGAATTGGGAGGGGCTCGGCGGCCAGGATATGGTCAAGGAGGTCAGCTGCGAGGAGCCGCAGCTTTGGGAGCAGGGCTTCAACTCGCCTTTCTCAGCCTGTTTCAAGGACAATCGCGCGGCCGAGCGTTTAGGCGAAGGTCTCGAGATTGTGGCTTTCGACTACGGCGTAAAATACAACATCTTGAGAATCTTATACGAGATGGGATTCAAGGTTCATCAGGTGCCGGCTGATACTACAGCGGAGCAGGTTCGTGAAATGAACCCCGATGGAGTCTTTCTCTCAAATGGACCCGGTGACCCGGAGGGGTTGCCCTATGCCATCGAGACGATACGGGCGCTCATCGGTGAATACCCGATTTTCGGTATCTGCCTTGGCCACCAGTTGACCGGGCTGGCCCTTGGAGGCCGTACGGAAAAGTTGAGGTTCGGGCATCACGGGGGCAACCATCCGGTACTCAATACACGGACCGGCAAGGTCGAGATCTCCGTGCAGAATCACTGTTACGCGGTGGTTCCGGATTCCTTTGAATCTGACCAGGTGGAACCGTATTTCATCAATCTTAACGACCAGACCCTCGAGGGTCTTTATCACAGGGAGTTTCCCTTGTTCACGGTGCAGTTTCATCCGGAGGCGGCACCTGGTCCGAATGATTTCACGTTCCTTTTCGATGATTTTGCACGGATGATCCGAAGCGCCAAGCCCCTGCCAGCAATACCCGAGATCTGGGAAAGTCCCGCTCGAGTCTGACGGTGGAACAGGGCGGCGATGAGGCCGGCAGAGAGAGTAGAGATGAGCAGTTTGAATCAAGACCGGTCCGCCCGGCACAGCTGTGTAGTAGGACTTCAGTGGGGAGATGAAGGCAAGGGTAAGATCGTAGACGTTCTGACGGCTGATGCAGACGTTGTCGTTCGTTACCAGGGCGGAGCCAACGCGGGTCATACCGTGCAGGTAGAGGACCAGGAGTACATCTTCCATCTCATTCCCTCCGGAATTCTCAAGAAGGATACAGCCTGCGTGATCGGCAATGGGGTTGTTATCGACCCCCGCGCGCTGATCGGCGAGCTCGACGGACTCCTGGAAATTGGCCTCGACCATGAAGAGAATATTCTCATCAGTGACCGTGCCCATGTTGTGCTGCCCTATCACAGCGCGCTGGATGAGGCGAAGGAGAGCGCCGGCGGAGATGGGAAGATCGGTACCACCTTGAGAGGCATCGGCCCCTGCTATACTGACAAGGCTTCGCGCGTTGGTATGCGGATGTCCGAATTCGTCGATCCGGATGGTCTCAGGGAGCGGCTTGTTCATCTTGGCGAGTTGAAGAATCGTGAGCTTGAGAAGCTCCACGGCCGTGATCCCATCGATCCCGAGGCTGTCTTTGAAGAGTATTCCGCGTATGCCGAACGGCTGCGTCCCCGGGTCTGTGATGTCACAGCCTTTCTCCATGAACAGGATGCCCGGGGAGCCGGTATTCTTTTCGAGGGAGCCCAGGGCGCAATGCTCGATATCGACATGGGAACCTATCCCTACGTGACCTCATCTAATACCTCCTTTCTGGGGCTGGGGCCGGGGACCGGTTTCTCGGCACGCAAGGTGGGGAAGGTTCTCGGTATAACCAAGGCCTATGCGACACGGGTTGGGGAGGGGCCTTTTCCCAGTGAGATGCAGGAAGAGGCCGCTGCCAGCCTGCGCGAGGTAGGTGGGGAATTCGGCGCTACGACCGGGCGTCCAAGGCGCTGCGGTTGGCTTGATATCGTGGCCTTGCGGCGAGCGATTCAATTTGGCGATGTCGATGCGATGGTCGTGACCAAGCTCGATGTTCTTGATCATCTCGAAGAGATCAAGGTGGCGGTCTCCTATAAGGTGGATGGGGTTGAGACGGACCAGTATCCGGCCTCCACCGAATGCGAGGTGATTCCCCAGTATCGATCTTTCCCCGGCTGGCTGGAGAACACCACAGAGTGCAGAGCCTTTGAGGATCTGCCGGAGAAGGCCCGCGAGTACCTGCGTTTTGTCACTGATGCCGCGGGCTGTCCCATCGCGATCGTGTCGGTGGGTAAGGAACGCTCACAGATTGTTTCACTTGACCCGTGGCTCGAGCCGGCTCCGGCGGAAGGAGACTGAGAGAGTGAAGTTTTCTCCTGAACAGGTCCCCGCCCATATCGCCTTTATCATGGATGGTAATGGGCGCTGGGCCATGAATCGGGGGTTCCTGCGGCTGAGGGGCTATGAGGAGGGAGCGGTATCTCTACGCAGAATCACGACCCACTGTCGTGAGTTGGGAGTGCGGGAGGCCACCTTCTTCGCCTTGTCTACGGAGAACTACCTGCGTCGCCCGCGCCGGGAGATCAGCTTCCTGATGAAGCTGCTGAAGACCTATCTCGTCAAGGAACGGGACATGTTGATGGACAACAACATCCGTCTTACCACCATTGGCGATGTCAGCTCTTTTCCCGCGGATGTTCTGGAGACGCTTCATGAGACAGAGATCCTTACCTCTGAGAATGACGGGATGGTCATGCGGCTTGCTCTCAACTATGGTTCGCGCCAGGAGATCATCAACGCGGTCCGGGCACTCTGCGCGGACGTCAGAGATGGAAAAGTGGATCCGGGCAGGATCGAGGATATCAGCGAAGATGTGTTTGCCGCCTACCTGGCTGATCCGCAGATGAAGGACCCCGATCTGGTGATTCGAACGGCTGGAGAATACAGGCTCTCGAATTTTCTTCTCTGGCAGTCCTCCTATAGCGAGCTCTGGATCACCGATGAGCTGTGGCCTGATTTTGACGTTGAGCATCTCGATGAGGCGCTGGTCGCCTATGTCGACCGGGACAGAAAATACGGTGCCGTGTTGGATCCGGCTTCTCGTGAAGCCTCGGGGTCCAACGGAATCTGAACTCTGGTTGTCGCATGCAGGAGGCGCGGAGCTTGAACCATCACATCGCCTTGACTTGCGCGGCGAATCTTAGGGGACTTGTCCCCGGGGAGAAACGGTTTGGGAGCTAAGCAGATCCGCTACCTGCTCGGGACCATACTGGTGCTCCTGGTCGCTGGCGTGCTGACGCTTGACCATGTATTCGACAGCAGGATTGCCGGCTCAGCGATTCTCGTGGGGATGGGGCTGGTGGGCTATCTTGAGTTCTCGAAGATGTTCTCCGGCCGCCACCTTCGTCTCTCCTCCCTCCCGGGCCTCCTGGCAACCGGCCTGTTCCTCGCGGCGGCCTGCTGGGATTGGAAAGCCCATGAAGACGGCCGTCTTCTTCTCAGCAGCCTTGGGCTCTTCCAGGGCGAACACGAGACCCTGATTCTCGGGGTGTTTGGCCTGCTCTTCCTGTCCTTTGCGGCTGTTCTTTTTACGAAAGATTTCCTCGAGCGCGCGGGCGAGCTGGCTCAGGCCATTCTGGGGGCTCTGCTCTTTGGCCTGCTTTTCTCTTTCGTAGCACGGATTTACTGCAGGGCGGATAGCGTAGTGACCGGGGCTATCTTTGTTTTCGGAATCAAGCTGACCGATATTGGAGGCTATGTCATCGGTTCGATACTGGGGCGAACAAAGATTCTTAAGGTCAGCCCTGGGAAGAGCTTAGAGGGTTACGTCGCCGGTCTTGTTTTGACCGCTGGCTGGTTTTCGGGAGCAGCCCACCTGGGGTATCTCGCCCCCGTGAAAATTGGATGGCCGGGGGGGATCGCCTTTGGGATAATCCTTGGTGTCAGTGCCGCTATAGGCGATCTGAGCGAATCGCTCATGAAACGACTTTACGGTGTTAAGGATTCCGGGTCTCTGCTGCCGGAGTTCGGGGGGGTTCTGGACATGATCGACAGCTTTATCTTCAGTGGATTTGTGTTCTGGGTCCTTTCCTGCTACTGGTCTTGAAGATCATCACATGGAATTAGCTATCGAGTTGGCCTCACAGGAAGAGGCCCTGTTCATATTCGGCGCGAGTGATGCCCATCTGCGCCAGATTCGAGATGGCCTCGGTATCCAGGTCGCGGCCCGCAATGGGGTTGTTCGTATCGAGGGAGACGAGGGGCTGGTTCGTTGCGCGGAGCAGCTTCTGAAAGACATGGCCGAGCTTTACAGGGCCGGGGATCCTCTGCCGGACCTCTACGTCGAGTCCCGGCTGGCCAGGATCAAGGCCGATGATGAGCGGGAAAGAGGAGAGGCTGAAGAATCCGGATCCCCGAGCGCGAAGCAGAGGAAGCTGACGCCCCAGGAACGCGCAACAGTGAGGAGCCTGGCCCGTTCGAAAGGCCAGGAGGGGTACATCGAGGCGATCATCCGCAATGAGCTGGTCTTCTGTATTGGTCCGGCGGGAACCGGAAAGACCTACCTCGCCGTGCGCCTGGCGGTGGACGGTCTGCGTTCCGGAGACTACCAGAAGCTGATCCTGTGCCGACCGGCGGTAGAGGCCGGTGAAAAGCTGGGCTTCCTTCCCGGTGATTTTCAGGCCAAGGTGAATCCCTACCTGCAGCCGCTCTACGATGCGCTCAATGACGTCCTCGGGATGGAGCAGGTGAAGCGCTATATCGAGCGTGAGATTATAGAGATCATTCCGCTCGCCTATATGCGCGGGCGCACCCTGAACAACTCCTTTATCATTCTCGATGAAGGACAGAACACCACGGCCTCCCAGATGAAGATGTTTCTGACCCGGCTTGGAATAGGCTCCAAGGTCGTGGCCAACGGAGACGTGACGCAATTCGATTTGCCCGAGGAACAACTCTCCGGCCTGGTGCATGCCGCTCCTCTTATGAAGGATATTCATGGGATTGCCTGGGTAGAGCTCGAGCAGATGGATATTGTGAGGCATCCGCTGGTTAAGAAGATCGTTGAGGCCTACGGGGCCGCTGAAAACAATTCCACGTCGAAGGGTCAGTAGGCTGGCTGCCGGCGGGGCCGAAACGCCCCTTGCGGATCGCGGAAAATATGGCAAGAAAACGAAAGAGTAAGAGAATCGACGAATTCCTCCGGTCCCGTCAGCAGGGGCAGGAGGTTGTTCTGCGAGAGAGCTCCCGCCAGGCGAACCTGCTGTTCAGAATCGTTGTGACCGTGTTGCTGGTGGCATTGCTGTTGCTCTTGCTGAATATCGGCGAAAAGGACGAGTTTCAGCGCGAGCAGATAGGAGTGGCCGGGCTGCTCATCATGGTCACGGTGCTCGGGGTGCTGGTCATCAACCGCATCCAGCCCGCGCTTTTCCAGTCGACCGCGAAATTCAACCAGTTTGTTCTCCTGATTGTGCTGACTGTCAGCCTGTGCTGGGGCATGTTCGCTCTCAACTGGCCGGCCTATCTCCTGCCGCTGCCGGCCCTGGCGATGATTGCCGGGCTGGCCTACAGCAACATGGTGGCGATTCTTCTCTGTGGGGGCCTTGCCTCCTACCTCGCCCTCCTGGCCCCGGCTTCCTACGAGCCCTTCCAATTGGCTGTTACGTTGAGTCTCGGGGCTGTCGTGTCAGTCCTCGGAGTCAGGAAGATGCGCAAGCAGTCTCAGCCGGTTCTCATAGGAATCAGAGCGGGATTTGTTCAGGCGCTGACCGTCATCTGCTTCAAGGTGATGGGCGATTTTTCCGGTAGTGAAGATGTCGGTTTTCTGGCTTCCTTCCTGCAGGATCCCGGGTACGCGCTGATGGGGGGGCTTATTTCCGGCGGTATCGTTACCAGCCTGCTTCCCCAGATCGAGAAGATCTTCGATGTGCTTACCGAGCGTCGTCTGCTGGAGCTCGCCGACCCGAGCAACCAGCTGCTGCATATCCTGCGTACGCGTGCCCCGGGAACCTTTCAGCATACCCTCGGCGTACAGCAGCTGGCGCGGGAGGCGACGGAGGCGATCGGCGGGAATGTTCTCCTGGCCAGCGTCGGGGCGTATTACCACGATATCGGCAAGATCTACAAGCCTGAGTATTTCGCCGAGAACATGGGCCAGGACAAGTCGATTCATGACCAGCTGCGTCCATCGATGTCGAAGCTCATTATCATGTCGCATGTCAAGGAGGGGATCATTTTCGCTCGAGAGGAGAAGCTGCCGCAGCAGATCATCGATATGATTCCCATGCATCACGGAACGACGGTTGTCGAATTCTTTTACCACAAGGCACGGCAGGAGGAAGGCGATGAGGAGGAGGGTTCAACCGAGGATACGGAATATCGTTATCCAGGACCCAAGCCGACCTTCCCGGAGGCTGGAGTGCTGATGCTGGCCGACGCTGTCGAGGCGATCTCCAAGAGTATCCAGGACCCTACTCCGGTAAAGTTCAGGGAGATAGCGCGGGAGATGATTCGCAAGCGGATCTTTGACGGCCAGCTGGATGAGTGCCAGCTCACCATGGCGGATCTCTACAAGATCGAGGAGAGCTTCGAGGCGACGCTGACCAACATCAACCACGGACGGGTTGAATATCCTGACATGGGAACAGGGAAAGAGGATCTCGACCCGGATTCCTCGACGGGTTCCGGTCCCGAACCGGAAGAGGAGCTGGACGCCTCGTGAGCTCCACTGGAGTCAATTTTCTCGGTAAGCGTCCGGTGAGCGCCGCTCAGAAGGCTTCCTTACGCCAGGTGCTTCTGCTCTTGCTGGCCGACCACGCCTGTTCAGCCAGCGTCAATGTCTGTTTTGTCGACGATGAAGAGATCCGGGAATTGAACAGGGATCATCTCGGGCATGATGACGTCACCGATGTGGTTACCTTTCCCATGCGCTCAGAGCGCGATGGAGTCGAGGGGGATCCTCTTGATGACGAGCTTCTTGGCGAGGTCGTGGTTTCGGTTGATACCGCTCGGCGTTATTCTGAGGACAGTGGGACTGATTTCTTCCGCGAGCTGTCTCTCTACGCCATTCACGGCACCCTGCACCTGCTGGGATATGACGATGCGGCGCCCGCCGATCGAAGAAAGATGAGACGTGCTGAGCGCCGCTATCTGGCTGTTTTCGAGTCCTGAACCTCCAAGTGCCGGGTGGGCTGGAATGGCCTGTCTGCGTTGTTTTAGGGCTGGATGACAGGATCGTTTCTCGGTAGAGTCACCCTTTTCCCCCTCAGTCCACGGAGAAGCAAATGGCTGCGAAATCGCCTGATAAAATTCGAAACATAGCTTTCGCAGGTCACAGCACTTGCGGCAAGACAACCCTTGTTGAGAGCCTTCTTTTTACCGGTGGCGGTATCGACAGGAAGGGGTCGGTAGACGATGGGACCAGTGTTTGCGACTACGATGATCAGGAGAAGGAACGTAATCATTCTATAGACCTCGCCTGCGCCAGTGTCGACTCCCAGGACACGCTCCTGCAGTTCGTCGATACTCCTGGCTATCGTGATTTCATCGGCCAGGTCTATTGTTCAGTCGCGGCAGCTGATCTCATGGTGATCGTGATCTGCGCCGATGAGGGGATTCGCCCTAATACCCGGAAGGTCTGGGAGATTGCCAAGGATGCGGACCTGCCCTGTTTCGTGGTTATCAATCGCGTCGATCGCGAGCATAGCGATTTTGATGAGGTCCTCGGAAAGGTCCAGGAGCAGCTCGATGCGAGATGCCTTGTGATCACCTCGCCGAACGAATCCGGCGCCGGCTTCTCTTCCGTGGAAGACGCTCTCGGCAGCTCCGATGACCTCATGGAGTCCGTCATTGAGTCCAATGACGAGCTGATGGAGCGTTATCTTGAGGGAGAAGAAATCAGTCCAGAGGAAATCTCGAAGCAGTTTGTTGAGGCGGTAAGCTCCAGGAGCCTCTTTCCGGTCTTTGCCACCAGCTCGCTGACGGATGTCGGCGTCAAGGAGCTCATCGATGGTTTCGTACGCTACGCTCCCTCCGCCTCCCATGACCTGGGGCGCGAGCATGTAGACCTGGACTCGGGAGAGGATAGCCAGGCTGTCTCCATAGCGGCCGATGCGCCGTTCTCGGCCCGGGTTTTCAGGGTTGTGAGCGATCCGTTTGTCGGAAAGCTGACCTATCTTCGAATCTATTCAGGGTCGATCAGCCAGAACGGCTCCTTCCTGAACCCCCATACAGGGAAGCAGGAGAAGGTGGGGAAGCTCATTCGATTCCAGGGCAAGGAGCAGGAGGCCGTCGAACAATTTGGAGCTGGAGAGATTGGCGCCCTGATCAAGGTCGAGGGTCTGCACACCTTTGATTATCTCACCGCCGAGTCGAAACGCTCGATGGCGGCACCGAGTATTCCAAGCCCCATGTCCGGCCTGGCAACCACTCCCAAGACCAAGGCGGACGAAAAGAAATTCGCCGAATCCTACGTCAAGCTGGTTGAGGAAGATGTTTCTCTCACCTCTAAGAGGAACGATCGTACCGGCGAGCTGGTCATCTCCGGAGTCAGCGCTCTTCACCTGCAGATTCTCTGGGAGAGGCTCAAGTCAAGGTATGGAGTGGAGGTGGCCACCCGGCTGCCGGCAACGCCCTACCTGGAGACGGTCAGCGCCAAGGGTGACGCGCAGTACAGGCACAAGAAGCAGAGCGGTGGTTCGGGAGAATTCGCCGAGGTGTGGCTCAGGGTTGAGCCGACCGAGAGAGGTGCCGGGCTTGAGTTCGTCAACAGCATCTTCGGCGGCGCGATCAGCCAGAGCTACGTTCAGTCGGTTGAGAAGGGCATCACTGCGATGATGAAGGATGGAGTTCTCGCCGGTTGCGAATTCGTCGATATCAAGGTCGAGGTCTATGATGGCAAGGAGCATCCCGTTGATTCGAAGGATGTGGCCTTCCAGAAGGCCGGTCGGGAGGCGTTCAAGCTTGCGGTGAATTCAGCCAAGCCAGTTCTGCTGGAGCCGATCGTTCTCCTCGAGGTGACCTTTCCGAGTGAATATACCGGTGATATCCAGGGCGACATCACCCGACGGCGGGGCCGGGTACAGGGGGTCGATGCGATTGGAGATTTCCAGACGATCAAGGCCCTGGTTCCCCTCGCCGAGCTCAGCGACTATGCCAGCAGTCTCGGCTCGGTTACAGGTGGACAGGGATCCTATAACATTGAGGAAGGTCACTACGAGACGGCTCCTGCGCAGGTTCAGCAGAAGGTCATAGATGCCTACAACTCGAGCCGCAACCAGGAAGAATAAGGCGCTCTGATCTGGCGCTTCTTCCGCCTGTAGACGCGACTTTTCAAAAGATCTCTATTCGCCCCTCGATGACCCGGATCGGGAGCTCCTCCTCGAAGAAGTTGTTGATCTTCTGGAGCATCGAGTCGACGAACTGGTGTTCGTTCGCCACCGTGACGACAGCGAGCTCTCCGGCCTGCCAGAGGTCGTTGGAGCCGATCTCAGCCACGGCCACGTTGAATTGGTTGCTGAGGCGGTCCTTGATCGAGCGCATGACCTGGCGCTTCTGTTTGAGAGACTGGGCCTCGTCTATATGGAAATAGACCCGCAGCAGACCGATTTTAGTGCGGCTCTTCATGTTTTCTTCCCCAGGCCTTCGAGACCAAAGTCTTTGGCTTTCTTCTCGAGAACTTCCGGCGGGACGTCCAATTCTCCGGCGGCCTTTTCAAGGGTCATTCCCGGGCGGGAAAGCAGGATGCCGAGATAGTCCTTCAGAGAGGTACGCAGCTTCATCGGGCTGATTCCCAGCAGCCGCGCGGCCGGCCTGATCTTCCACCTGCAGGAGCGAAGCCCCTCGGTGATGGCCCGGGCCTGGAATTCCGACTGCAGGCGGTAGAAGGGGGCCTCAGAGCGGTCTCGCTTGCCGTTTTCCTCCACCCCGGATTCTTTTTCGAGCAGGCTCTTGAAGCGGTCGGTGTGAATGTTGACAAGGTGGTCGGCCGGCATACCCAGGTCGCTGGGCGGCCTGTGGTAGAGCGCCTCGGGGTTCTCTCCGGATTGGATGCGAAAGACCCGGTCTAACACCGGGAGGTCGATCAATTCCCCTTCTGCGAGGTCACGGGCCAGCTCAACGGTATTTCGAAGCTGCCGGATGTTGTTCTCGCTCCAATCGTGGTGGACGAGCGTATCCATGGTTTCCGAGGTAACCTCTGTGGAGTTCTCACGCGGTTCGGCCTGATCCATCAGCCTCAGGAAGTGAGCTACCAGGAGCGGGATGTCTTCCCGTCTCTCCGCCAGCGAGGGGATGTGGATAGGGAATTTGTTGATGCGGTAGTAGAGATCCTGGATGAAGTCTCCGGACTGGACGCGCTTGGCGAGATCTTCGTTGGTTGCGCAGATCACCCTTACATCCACCTTGCGCGATCTGTTTTCTCCGACTCTGCGCAGCTCACCTTCCTGCAGCACCCTGCGGAGCTTCTGCTGAAGGCTCCTGGAAGAGTCCTTGATTTCGTCAAGAAAGATGGTGCCTCCATCGGCTTCTTCAAAGGCGCCCATTTTTTCATTGTTGGCGCCGGTGAAGGCTCCCTTGAGGTGACCGAAGAGCTCGCTTTCCAGAAGATGTTCAGATAGCCCAGAGCAGTCGACCACGATGAAGGGCTTCGCTTTTCGCGGTCCGTTGTGATGGATGGCGTTGGCTATCATCTCCTTTCCCGAGCCTGACTCGCCGGTGATGAGCACGGTGCGGTCGACCTCGGCAGCAATTCGGACGAGCTCGAAGACTCCGGTGATGGCCTCGCTTCGCCCAATGATGTTGCCCATGTCGTAGCGCCCGATGGCCTCCTCCTTGAGCTTGAGGATTTCCCTGACATGTCCCTGGTGGGTGATGCCGAATTTTACGAAGGGGGTGATTGTCTGGGCGAATTCCTGCAGGAATTCCAGATCGTCTGAGTTGAAGACATTTCCCGCAGACTCGCTCTCGACATAGAAAACTCCGACCGGCCGATTTTCTGAATGCATCGGCACGGCGACGAGCGAGAGTGTCTCGAGCTGCTTCAGGCTCTCCGCGTTCATGAAGCGCGGGTCGTCCTTGGCGTTTTCGCAGAGTATGGCCTCGCCGCGCTCAAAGGTTTCCTGCACAACGGTATGGCTGAAGCTCAGGTCCGCATCCTGCGTTTTCCAGCCGGCCTTGATCTCGAGATTCTCTCCTTCGGGACTCTTCACGATGATCAGAGCGCGCTCGATGACCTTTTCGCCATCGAGTTCGATTTCTTCCAGCGCGAGGCCGAGGATCTTTCTGAGGCTCTCCCCGATATCGTACTCCCAGTCAATCTTCTGGAGGAGGTAGAAGGCGTTCAGCGCCTTGTGAATACGGGAGAGGATTGCCTTGCGTCGATAGGCCGTTTTGCTCATTGCAACCTCGTCTTGAATGTTTCGGTAAATCGTGAGCGCCTTGGACCCAGCTGACCGGCGCTGAGGATGGCCTCGGCCCGCCGCAGGAGCTCCAGGGCTTCTTTCTCTTCTCCGGTGAGCTGCCAGTAGAGGGAGAGCTCTCCAAGAGCTTCCGAGGTTTCCACAGGACAGCCCATTTTTTCAAATTCTCTTATCGACCTCTCGAGATACTTCTCGGTCTTGTCTGCCCAGTCCGGGCCGAGGTCGCGGTAGGCGGCTCCGAGCTCAAGCGCCCTTCTCGCCGTTTCATAGGGGCCGGCTTCATTGTCGTCGGGGGCGCGGCCGAGGTCGATGACCTGCTCAAATTCACCTCGCTGGCGGCACAGCCGCATTCGCAGTCCCAGCAGCTCGGAGGCGCTTTCAGGCCCTGCGCCGTCCTGGGCGATTCCCCCGGCCTCCTGGAGCGCGTCCTCTGCGGCCTCTAGCATTTCTTTTTTCAGAAAGACCTCGGCAAGGCCGGCCAGGGTGTGGGCCTCAAGCTCCTGCTCTTGGCCCTCAGGCAATCTCCGCAGGCATTCCTGGAAGAGCTTTTCGGCTCTTTCGTATTCACAGACAGCCATTTCGACCCGGGCCTGGTTGAATAATATATTGCAGGCCAGGGGGGTCCCGTCGTTTTCGCGATCCAGTCTCGAGCAGCGTTCGAGGGCCTCCCGGGCCTCCCGTGGGCGTCCACGCAGCAGCAACAGCTCCCCGATGTTGCAGAGAGTTATGGCCATCCCCTTGGAGTCGCCAACCTCCTCAAAAATTCCCAGGGCGCTCTCGGTGCTCTCCAGGGCCGGCTGGAATTCTCCCCGCTGGGTCTGGATACGGGCCAGGCTGTTGAGGCAGACGGCCAACCCCTGCCGGTCTCCCGTCAGTTTCCTGATCCGGGTGGATTCTTCCAGGTGTTCGAGGGCGGCCGACATCTCGCCGAGGGTACGGTAGGTATTGGCCAGGTTGCCCTGGATCCTGGCTATATCGAGAAGCTGTCCTGTCTTCCGGGCAAGTCCCAGGGCCTCTTTGAAGCGGGCGATGCTGCGTTGCGGATTGTTCTCGAGCCTTTCGATGAGGGCCAGCCCGAGGTGAAGCGGCACCAGGTCCTGCGGGGGCGCTCCTTTACCGTAGAGCTCGAGGCTCTTCTGGAAGTGCTTTCGCGCCTGCCCGAGGTCCCGCTGATCAAAAAAGAGTCCAGCGAGGCCGTAGCAGGTCTTTGCCAGCACGCGGGTGTCCTTCCCCGCGATGGCGAGGCAGCGGTTAAAATACTCCTTCGCCTCGTCCAGCTTTCCCTGGCGATGCAGTATCCGGGCGATACCGTTCCAGAGTTCGGCCCGGTCGCTGTCGGGGCGGTCAGCAGCGCTTCGCTCTGCCTCCAGCAGACAGTCGAGCGCGCTCTGCAGTTCTCCGCAGCTGAGGTGCAGGCCGCCGAGCTCGCGGAGAATTTCTTGTCGGTCGTTTTCGGGCGAGAGCTCCAGGGCCTTTTCGTAGGCCTTGCGGCTCAGCTGGTTGGAATAGTCTTTCGCTCCGCTGCGGGCGGCATTTAGATAGTGGTTGAAGGCATCCTCTCCATCTCCTCCCAATTCGAAGTGCTCGGCGATTCTCATACGGAGCCTGGTTCCCGGAGCTTCATTCAGCTCCAGCAGGAGCCTCGCCAGCCGTTCGTGCAGCCGCTTCGCTTGTTTCGTTGGGATCGAATTGAGCAGCTCATCGAGTTCCAGTCCCGGGGCGAGACGATAGCTCCCGGAGTCTTCGAGCAGCAGTCCCGAGGTGACCAGGCTGGCGGTTCCCTCCGGGATGGACATCGTCTCATCTTCGCCCTCGAGCAGGCAGGCCAGCAAGCCCTGGTCAAACGTCTCGTTGATGACTCCGGCTGCCATGAGCACGCTCTGCTGGGTGGAGCTGAGGGCGTCGAGCTGCAGGAGCATCTTCTTCCCGGGAGCCGCTCCGGCCGGTTTTCCGGTGTAATTCCAGCGTCCGGAGTCGCGTACGAGGGAACCTTCAGCAACCAGTTGGCCGAGTGCCTGGTGAAGAGCCAGCGGGTTGCCGCCTGAACGCGTCGCCAGCGTCTCGAGGAGTTCCGGAGCGGCGGGAAGCCTGGGGCTGAGAACAGCCTCTGCATATTCTCTGAGGGCATTGTCATCCAGGCCCCCCAGGCGCAGGGGCTGGGGATGTCCGCTACCGTCAAGTCGCCCCCCGAGCCTCTCCACAAGGGATCCCGGCTGATGGTCTTCGTCTCTGTAGCTCAGCAGGAGGAGAATAGGCGAATCTCTGAGGGCAGCGGTCAACCTGGTCAGCAGGTCGATTTCCGCCTCAGAGGCGAACTGGATGTCTTCGAGGATCAGCAGCAGCGGCTGTCGCCTGGCCAGTGAGCGAAGAGCTTCGGCCGCCTCGGCTGTCACCTGGTCATTGGAGCTCTCCCTGGAATGGCTCTCCGTCGGAATTCCGGGAGGGGACTCTTCTTTCATATCGGCAGAAAACCTTCTTCTGAACCCCGGGCTGTAGTCCGAGTTCCGGTTCCCAAGCAGGATCCGGCCCAGGCCCCGATGGCCAGTGCTGTCCTGCCTGAAGGAGGTCTCCAATGTGTTTGCTTCAAAGTCAAATTCGGCCAGGGCCTTCAGGCCGCTCGAGTGAAGCAGCCAGGATTTTCCGCAGCCGCCCTCGCCGACAAGCCGTAGCGCTTGAAGGGCTCCGTGTTTGCGGACCTCCTCCAGCTTTTGAAGGATCAGTCCGCGTTCACGTTCCCGTCCGATGAACACAGGGCGCATGAGACGAGGTGAAGTCGAGGGTTTCTGCGCGGCCAGGGAGCCGGCATCTGTCAGCATCGCGATAGCCTCCGCCGCCGTGGACGGACGCTTGTGCTGGGCCTCTTCCATGAAGGAAAGAATTGTCCGGGCCAGCTTCGGGGCGCAGGCCTTGTTGAGATTTTCGAGAGAGGGGGGCGGCGGCTTGCGGGTTAGCGCGGCGGCGAGGGACTCGAACGGAGGTCGTCCAGCGATGATGTGATACAGCAGCGCTCCTAAAGAGTAGAGGTCGGAGCGTTCGGTTGCCGCCGTTGAGGCAAGCTGCTCCGGCGCCATGTAGAGCGGGGTGCCGCCGTCGTCAGCACCCTGGCGGCCGGATGATATTTTACCCAGGGAGCCCTGGGTCAGCCGGTTGCTGGTCCGGGCCAGACCGAAGTCCAGCACCTTGATGGCCGGGCTCGCCTCTGGGGGGGGCGAGCTCCCGTTTTTTGCCATCGACCTGGAGTCCTCTGTCGGCTCCAGCACCATGATATTCGATGGTTTCAGGTCTCCGTGGATGATGCCGCGGTCATGTATGTACTCAAGCGCGAGGAGAACCTGGGTCGTGATGTGGAGCAGCTGGTCGATCTGCCGATGCCCGGGTTTCGGTTGATCGAGAAACTCATCCAGTGGGCGCCCTCGCAGGCGTTCCATAACGAGAAAAAGCCGGCCGTCGAGCGCGCCGGCATCGAGCAGGTGAACGATGTTTTCGTGACGTAGCTCGCTCAGAATACGAACCTCGCCCTCAAAAAGGCGCTGGTCAGCCAGGCTGTCTTCATTCAGCAGCTTGATGGCGACCAGGTCGTTTGTTTCAAGGTCGATAGCTTCCCAGACGGCACCCATGCCCCCTCGGCCAAGAGGCTCATTGAGCTCATATCGGGGATGTTTGAAGTCGATTCCAGGCATTTGGGGTCCTCGTGGGCATTCAGAGCCCAGATCCTATCTTAATCTTCCAGATAGAGCCCTGACGAGGAAAATGGCTAAAATATAGCCTCTAAACCGGCTATTATTTTTTCGGTTTAGTTGCGAGGAGGATCTGGAGGGCCTTTACGAATAGCCTGGAGGGGATTTTCAGGGAGTCGAGATGTTCACTAAATCTTTTTAATAGAGGACTTAAAGAAGCAGCCGGTATAATTTCTGACTGGTTTGAAATAACTCTATGCTTCCGGGTTGGGTAGGGGAAGCTTTGATGTGACTTTGCTTGAGTAGAAGCCATATTATCGGTCCTTGAGCAGGGTTCCCGGGTACTGAAGACAAGAACAACGAGGAGTCTATACATGTTTATTTTGAGTCGCAGAACGCTTGGTTTGTTGATCGCGTTGGCAGGAATTGTCTGCGTCAGTGGCTGTTCCACCGTTAATGAAATTTCCGGCAAGGTCGCTACCAACGTGCAGAACAGGTTGCTTGATTTTACCGATCCTGTCAGTGCCGGTGTCGGCATGGGCATGGGAGCCAGTGTGCGGGCCACCAATTTCGTCCAGGGTGGGGCACTCTTTACCCTCGCGAAAAATTCCTTCAGGGGACGCCAGGTGCAGTCTCCGATCAATTTTTCTCCTGAGATCGGTCTCTCGCCTGTTTTTCACCTGCGTAGTATCGATGCTCCCGAGACGGGTTTTGATGGACGGGCTGTCGTTGCCGGTAAGACCCTCGTCGATGCGTCTGAAAAAACCTGGAGTGCCTGGGCTGATGGAGAGTCCTGGAGCTGGGTTCCCACGCGGTCGGATTACGCCGCTCACTATGATCGCCACCTCTACGATGTCGGCTTCTCGGTGTACGCCCTCGTGGGGCTTGACCTCGCCGTCAACCCGATCGAGACGCCTTACGAGCTGGCCGATTTTTTCCTCGGGCTGGTGAGCCTCGGCTTCATCGATCTGGCTGGTGACGATCACTCCTGGGAAGGGCCGAGGTTGCTCGATACCGTCGCCGGAAAGTAATCTTCCGGTTCACGGGCATACCCGCTTCCCCGGCTACTGTTCCGGGACACATCCTACCCCGGCCCAGTACGGTTCCGCCCACGCTGCGATGCTCTCACCCCTGGCTGCCCGCTCAAAGTGCAGCCTGAGCTTTTTTTCGATGAGATCGTTGTTGAGATAGGGCAGGCCCAGGCAACGCCACAGGCGCTGGGTCTCTCCTTCCAGCGGCTCGCGGCAGCATAGGGAGAATTCGTCCGCTCTTCCGGCAAGCACATCGTCGAGGTCGTTGGCCCAATAGGATTCATCTGGTTTTCCCGAGCTCTCTGCCGCTTCGAGAGAAAGCCTGAAGAAGCTGAGCAGGTAATCGGTTTCTTCAAAATCTTCACTCGTCCCATAGCGCACCCGGATCCGGTATTCGCCGCCTGCTGCGGCCAGCAGGTGCTCCACCGGGGGGGTCCTGGAGCCGATCAGCCAGGGAAGGAAACGGTTCTGGAGGCAATCACCGATCAGCTTTCGCTGGCCGCCCGTATCCCGTCGATCTTCAAGCAGCGGTCCTGTGGGGAAGTCTCTCGCAAGCTGGCTTTCCGGATCAAAATGGCGCTCTTCTTCCTTATCGAGAACGGTGACTCCCTCGGGATCCGAGATGGACCGCAGTTTCCCATCGCTGAGTTCGTGCAGCTGTCCCGGGACGAGCTCTTCGATGGAGTGCCCGCAGTCGAATTGCTCAGCTACCTCGCGCTCCATGCGGACCCGATCTTCCAGTCGTATCGGGAAGAGAATACGGTTGTAGTCGGGGTTCAGCGCCTGCGGGTAGCAGATCCCCTGTCCGGTGATGATCCTGACAAGGTTGGGATTTCCCCAGAGCGGGTCAGCCTCATCATCTAATGGGCTGTAGATGTCGAACAGCTCCGTATAGGTCGCCTCGATGCTTTGTCCGAGCAGCTCCTTGCGTTGCTCCCCGTCTTCTGCCGCGAGCATGTTCATGGTGGAGTCACCCTCGTTCTTTACGGTGAGGAAGCAGGCGGTCTGCACTCCATCTCTCGAGAACCTGTCAGCCAGCGTCTGCCGGGCGGCTGGATCATAGAGGGGCATGAGGGCATCCCCTTCTCCTATGAAAACCTCCTCATGAGTCTCGGCGGTGAGAACCATGACGTCATCTTCGTTGGTCGCCCTGAGCTCCGGGTTAAAGAACGCTCCGATTTTAAGTCCATGAAGGTCCAGCTCCAGGCCCTGGCAAAGTCTCATGATCTCGAATTCGGGGAGGTGTTCTTTCAGCAGAGGCTCGAGGTACTGGAGGCTCTGGGGGAGGAGGAGGGTTGGAGCCGGCTCCAGTTGCCGCAGTTTCAGCAGCGAGTAGGGATCCAGGTGGTCGGTGTGTGAATGTGACAGGTAGATGGCGTGGATCGGCTGCAGGGCTGAGAGGTCAAGCTCCAGGCGTGGAAAGCGGCCCATCAGATCGCCTATGAGATAGTCCGAGAGCCAGGGGTCGGCGAGGATGCGTACCGGCTTTCTGCCTTCAGGAATCATCTCCAGGATGTAGCTGCTGTGCCCGAGTGATAGGATCTTCATCTCGTCTCCGTGGCCATTCGAATGGGTGTTGCTGAAGAGGAGAACAGAGTTTTACCTTAATTGCAACGGGACCAGCCCTCGTGATGCCGCGGCTTGAGGGGATTGCGGCTTTCCCATGGCTGCAGGCTTCTGATATCCTTCTCCGAAAGAGGGCTTGCCAGGAGAGCCCGGTAGAGCCGGCAGATATCGAGAGGCAGGATGCATTCAAAAACACGCGATCTTTTTATCCCCGACAGCGGTCGAAAAGTGATCCAGCTGGTGCTCGATGGGCTTGGAGGGCTTCCCGACCCCGAGACCGGCCGCACGGAGCTCGAGACCGCCAACATTCCCAATCTCGATCGATTGGCCAGCCGCTCCTCGCTGGGGAGATCGCTCCCCATCGCGCCCGGCGTGACTCCCGGCAGCGGTCCGGCTCACCTGGCGCTCTGGGGCTATGAACCCTACGAGATTGAATTCGGCCGCGGTGTTCTTGAAGCGCTGGGCAGCGATTTTGACATGCAGCCTGGGGACCTGGCTGCCCGGGCGAATTTCGCGACGATTGATGCCGACAACATTGTTCACGACCGCAGAGCCGGACGTCCTCCCGATGAGGAAAATGTGAGGCTGTGCCAGAGGCTTCGTGAAGGACTCGAGGGTAAGCTGCCGGGCGTGGAACTCTTCCTGCTCAACGGCAAGGAACATCGTTTCACGGTACTCTTTCGCGGCGGTGAACTCGGAACCTGCCTGAATGACAACGACCCGCAGCGCGAGGGCCTCGAATTGTTGCCCGTTGTTGCCGGTGATACCGCCTCTGAGCGCTCAGCTGAGCTGGTCGCGACTTTTCTCTCCGCGGCGAGGGAGATCCTCGCGGATGAAGAGGTCGCCACCGGGATGCTCCTGAGGGGTTTTTCAGGCCTGCCGGATCTTATTTCTTTTAACGACCTCTACAAGGCGAGCTCGGCCGCCATCGCCGCCTATCCGATGTACCGGGGTGTCGCGCGGCTCGTCGGTATGAAGGTGCTTGGCAGTCCTCATGGGATAGAGGAAGAGGTGCAGGCTTTGGAAGAGAATTACGGCGAGCACGATTTCTTCTTCCTGCACTACAAGCCCACCGACAGCGCGGGGCATTCGGGACTCTTTGACGAAAAGGTCAGCGCCCTGGAAGCCTTTGACGCCATCCTGCCTCGTATCGAGGCTCTCGAACCGGACGCGTTGATCCTGACGGGTGACCATTCGACTCCCTGTATTCACCTGGAACACAGCTGGCATCCTGTGCCAACACTCATCTCTTCGAAGCTGGCGCTGAATAAGGCAGATGCCGTCTTCAGCGAGCGCGATTGTCTTGCCGGCGATCTCGGAAATTTCAAGGCATCGGAGATGGTCACCCTGGCCATGGCCCATGCATCGAGGATGAAGAAGTTCGGAGCCTGAGTGGAGACTCCCGGCAGCGGGCTGGCGGCAGCTCGTCCGTCCTCAATCTTCGCTCAGGATCTCCCGCGCCAGCAGCTCCTGGGTGAGGGGCGTCAGCAGGATTCCATTGCGGTAGTGTCCGACGGCCGCATAGTAGCCTTCAGGGGAAAGGGGGCCGATGGTGGGGATGTCCTGCGCTCCAAGGGGGCGGAGCCCAGCCCACGCTTCCAGCACAGGCATCTCTGCCAGGAAGGGAAAGAGACCGGCGGCGCCCTGGTGGAGCCCCTCTACGGCCTCCTGCTCGATCTCTTTATCAAAGCCTTTGTCCTCTACCGTCGTTCCTACGATGAGGCGGCCGTCCGCCCTCGGCACCAGGTAGACGCTGTGGGCGTAGATGGTGTGCCGCGGGATCTCTTTCTCGTTTTTCCCGCAGTCCAGCAGGAGCATCTGTCCCTTGATCGGCCGAATTTCTATCCGCTCCACTCCGCCAATTTCACTTGCCCAGGACCCGGCAGAGTTGATGACAATCGGCGAGCTGAAGTCGCCGGAGAGGGTTCTCACTCCGCTGACGCGGTCTTTCTCAACGAGCACGTCGCGGACCTCGCATTTTTCCCTGATCGTTACCCCCAGCCTTCTGCAGGCCGTCTCGAGGGCTTCGATGAGAGCTCTGCTGTCGAGGCTCCCCTCTTCTTCATAATAGAGCGCCCGGGTTATTTCCGGAGCGATTCCAGGTTCCAGGCCGCGGATCGTTTCCCCATCGACAAGGCGGGCGCCGTTGACCTCAGCGGCATTGATCTCTGTGGTGCTGGCGTCGCAGGAGAGAGGGTTCAGGACTCCATTCAGCCTGAGATCGACGCAGAGACCGGTTTCTTCTTCAAGTTCCCGGGCGTAATCAGGGTAGAGCTGCAGGGAGATCTCGCCCATCTCGGAGAGTTTTGATTCTTTCTGAAACTCAAGACGCGGACACAACATACCTCCGGCGGCATAGGAGGCCTCCTGGCCGGGAGAGCTCCTGTCGTAGACGGCGACGGAGAGTCCCGCCGCGGCAAGCCGCCTGGCAATCGAGAGACCGATTACTCCGGCCCCGATGATGGAACAGTCGGTGGAGTCGGATGTTGGGGAAGCGAAGGAGATCACGGTTTTTTTTCAGGCTGGCTTCTTCCGCGGTGACGATCGGCCGCGCGCGCAAGGGCGTTTCAGGACCATGAAGAGGGACTGGCCCGGGGCAGGCGCCACGGGTGTTCCGGTTTCTAACACAAAGCCCCGAGCTTCGCCATCTATTGACAACCGAGGCAGGCTCTCGCTGCGCGCTCTAACCCTTTGGGCAGGCGACCTTTTTCCGGGCGGGAACAAACTGGAAGACCGAGCGTGTCTGCTCCTTGTTGTGGCAGAGGATGCAGGAACTGCGAGCGACCTTGCCGAAGGAATGTTCAGCAGGCTTTTTCGGATGCTCAGGCTGCAGGCCGTGGCAGGACTCGCATTGGACATTGGCATAATTCCCGACGTTGGTCGTGTCGAGAAAGGCTGCTCCGTAGCCGAGGGTATGGCAGCCGATGCAATCGTAGCGCGCTTCGTCGCCTGTTTTTTTGAGTTCATCGAAGGTATGTGAGTGGGTGGTTGTGAGCCAGAAAGCGTATTGCTTTTCATGGCAGCTTTTGCAGGCCGTGTGGGTCAGGTACCGGGCCTTGTCGGGCAGGTCTTTTTCGAGGTGCTTGACTCCGGAGAGATCGATGTTTTTCTTCCAGGCGTTGACGAGGGCATCGATCTCCGGATCCGTCAGGTGGTGGGGTTCCAGCGAGATCCTGGTGAAACGATACAGGTTCTTGCCACTCAGAGACTGCAGCTCTTTTTTCTGCTGGGCATCGGCCTCGTCAAATTCGACCAGGTCGAGGAGCTCGTCATAGCGCGCTCCCGAATAGAGAGTCTTTCCGTTTTTGAACAGCTCCACGTCCACGATGCCCAGGCGGGCTCCCTGTCCATCGCTCCTGAGGAAGAGCGTATTGTTTTTTTCTTCCAGCCATTCGCTCTCCTCCTTGAGCCAGGTCTTGTGGCTTCCCTGCTGGATGTAGGGATCAATGATCATCTCGAGACCTTTGAGCTTCTCGATCAGGCTGAAGTTCGTATCTTCCTTGAGATGGGAGAGAGCTATGATGATGTCGGTTTCTGGCCGCAGGGTTTCGTAGGATCTTGCCGCAGCAGTGAAGGGATCAAGGATCTTGCAGCCCGGGGCGCGTTTTTCGAGGACCGGTTTGGGGATGGTCTCAAGGGTCAGGCCGATGACTCCGACTCGGATCCCTCCGACCTCGAAGACTGCGTGGGGCTTGAAAACGAGCTTCCCATCTTTGTCGACGAAGTTGGCCGAGAGCATCTGGAAGCGGGCCTTCTTCTTGAGCTTAAGCAGGTTGTCGAGTCCAGTGATGAGATCGTAGGGGCCGATGGCCATGGCTGAATAGCCAATCCTGTTGTAGGACTCGGTGATGAGCTCCGCCTTGCGGACGGCCTCCTTGACTTCGGTGGGCTTCAGCCGCTTATTGATGGGGAAGAACGCGCTGCCTCCATCGAGCAGCAGGAGGTTTCTATCGGTGGCCTTCAATTGCTTCAGGAAGCTGGCCCGGCGGGTCATGCTGCCCTGGCGCACCTCCTTGTGTTTGCAGCCACAGACATCGATGTAGCCGGCGTTGTTGATGTTGTAGACCAGGGTGAACTTTTTCGGGGTCTCGCTCTCGCCGGCGATTCCCGAGAGCACGGTCGCCAGGGCGCCAAGCAGGAGACAGATGGGGACCAGCATCATCTTGCGCCGGCAACGTGATATCAGGGTTCTCATTTCACCTCTTTATCTTCGGGCAGGAGACCTGTTCCTTGACCTTCTTCGGGTAGAACGGTTTGTTCAGGATTTGCGGGTTATGGCAACCCCAGCAGGTTGATTCTTTCACCTGGCCGAGCCGTTGGCGGGCGGGGTCTTCGGCGTGTTTGGCGTTGACGCCATGGCAATTCTCGCATTGCACCTCCGTGAATTCTCCGACCTTCTCCGGTTCCACGTAGCTGAGGCCGTAGCCGAGGGTATGGCATTCTATGCATTCATAGTTCAGATGGTCCTCGGTTTTCGTGAGGCTCGCATACGCCTTGCTATGAGTCGTGCTCTTCCAGAACTTCTGCTGCTCTTCGTGGCAAGCTCCACAGGTCGGAGCTCCGAGAAACAGGTCTTCGAAGAGGGTTGGCGTTTGGGGATCCTTATTGGGCGCCGCACGGTTTCCCTTGGCGATCTGGCTTATAACCGGATGGTCGATGATCTGCGGTTCGAGGGGATAGTCATAGATGGCGTAGTCTTCCTCGACATCTCCGGTCTGGGGGAAGTACATCTCGCAGATTCCCACCCGCGAGCCCTGGCCATCGATGCGTATCATCGGGGTCTTGCCATGCCAGGCAACGTATTCGCCTTCGGTTACCCAGACGGGCTTGTTGCCGGAGCGAGAGTAGGGATCGAGGAGGATATCGATTCCGGGGACCTTCTTCAGGATCTCCTCATTGTTGGTAATGTTGAGATGGGAGACCGCGATGACCATATCGCAGCTCTTGCGCAATTCGGGAACGATCTTCCTGGTGGTCTCCAGGGCATCGAGAAGCTCGTATTTTTCTCCGAGGACTCGTTTCTTGTAGTTTGCGTTCAGCGTGTTCAGGGACACTCCGTAGATACCGACCTTCAGGCCCTTGATATCGAGGACCACCGAGGGAGAGAAAACAGGTTTGCCGCTGCTTTTTTCAACGAGATTGGCGCAGACGATGGGAAAGTTCGCTTTGGAGAGCAGTTTCTTCAGCTTGTCGACGCCGAACTGGAGGTCGGATGGTCCGATGCCCATCGCCTGGTAGCCGAAGTAATTGTAGGCTTCCAGGATACGTCCGGCGATGCTCATGGCGTAGGTCTCGTTGCGTTTGCTCAGGGGCTTTTTCGTCGGCGATCCGAAGAAGGTGTCCCCGCCATCGATTGCCAGGACCGGGGAGCCGCGTCCGCGCAGCTGCTGGAAGAAGGTCATTCGCCTGGGCAAACTGCCCAGCTTGATTTTTTTCTTTGGTCAGCCGCAGGTGGCTGTATATCCCAGATTGTTGACGGTATAGGCCAGGTAGACCTCGTCGGGTTTTTCAGCCGCAGCCTTGTTCGAAGCCGCCGCCGTGTTCCTGTCGGGAATGAACCCCGTGAGGTAGAGTGTCGCGATTGTGCCGATGATGCAGAAGCCCGTTACCAGCCAGGCAGGTACACGGGAAGACCGTTTCAGGGCATCGTTTTGTTCAAGCTTCATTGTCCGATCCATCTGTTCATCCCAGTTCATCCGAGGTCCGAAAGTTCACGATCAGGACCTCCCATTGTCACGAATAACGAGGCCAGGCGCTCCGGACTCCCACCAGGCGTCCATAGCCGTGGTTATTCTCTTAAACGCAGGGGTCCCGGTTGTCACAATCGGGAGCCTCCGCTGATTTCGTAGAGTCGCGTTCGGGGGCCGAGGGCTTTGCCTCGAGGAGAAGGAGGCAGCCATAGGCCACATCTCCACCATCCACTTTTCCATCATCATTCAGATCATCCAGGCAGGGATCATCCGGATCGATCGGTTTGGCTGTCGGCAACCGGGCTTTTTCATAGCGCCTGGCAAAGAGGCCGAACAGCTTCCCCATATCCAGCTGATTGAGGCCTGCCGTTAAGGTAGTTATCGGCTCGGGAGCGGTTGAAACTTCAGACGCTGTAGGTGTGAGTTTCAATTCGGGATTCTTTTCGGAACCAATTCGGACCACGGGTTCTGATAATGTCACAGGGGATGACTCCCCGATGGGACTGGGGGCCTCTGTGAAATCGGCTGCAGGGATAATTGCAGGGGCTACAGGAGGGCCGCCGTCTGCGGCCGCGAGGTCGACCGCGGGGCCGCCGCGGATGTCTCGGCTGTCTCGGCCTGCAAATACCAGCAGAGCGAGGAGAATGCCGGCTGCCGCAAGTCCCGGCCAGGGGCCTGCTTTGCGAATCCAGATCGAGAAGGTCGATCGGTGGAGTCCCTCACGACGGATTTCCGCGCTGACCTTCGAGGCGAAGTTTTCCGACAAGGTTGGAGAGCGCACGGCATTTTCAATGAGCCAGAGCTGCTCGGAGTCGAGCTCGGCTTTTAAAACCCGGCAACTGTCGCAGGCGGTTAAATGATCTTCCAGTTGGACTGAACGGAGCTGGTCGAGTTCGGCCTCGACAAAGAGGTGTAGATAAGCTTCCGCTTCCAGGCAACTGATAAGGGGCTGGTCTGGTTGCATATGGTCTGGTTGCATGTGATCTGGCTGCATGTAGTTTGGGCTTTCCTCAGCTGACGCCATCATCCTGGCCTTTCCTGTCGCGTTGGCTCCAACGTTCACGGATCAGCTTCTTTCCTTTGCGAATGAGGTAGTCGATCCGGTGTGACTTGACCCCTGTTTTTTCACTGATCTCGTCGTAGCTCATTCCCTCGAGGTATTTCAGCTTCAGGATGTTTTTTACATCGGTGGGGAGCTTATGGAGAAACTCTGCGATCTCGGGTTCATCTCCCTGGAAACGCGTACCCGGCTGGCCGCTTTTCAGCCTGTCCATGCGTTGCTGCTGGCTGAGGCGTTGAGAGATCTCCTTGAATTTGACGATTTTGATTTTTTCGCGTTGGAACCATTTGTGACAGCGGTTGTAGGTGATACCAAAGAGCCAACTCCTGAATTTTCTGATGTCCTTCAGCTTTGGCAGGGACTTGAAGGCCGCAAGAAATACATCCTGGGCCAGGTCCTCAGCATCGAAGCAGTTGCGGCTTTTGTAATAGCAGATGTTGTAGATCGCCTGCTGGTAGCGTCCAACCAAAGATTCAAAGGACTCCAGGTCGCCTTTCAGGGCCTTCCTGACGAGCGCCTCATCTTCACATGAGATGTTCTGGGAGCTGGTATCGTCCTGAACGCCATCTGAAGTGGTTTGGCCTGATTTTTGACTCATAGAGCTATCTTACTACTAACACCGAGTTCCAGAGGGCCGCTTTTCTACAAGTCCTTTAAAAACAAATGTTTATCAGACAAGAGAGAAAACTCTAACGGTCCCGCTAATGGAGTACCCCGGGGAGTCGTCGGGTCGGAATAAATCTTTGGGTACCAGGTATTAAAAATGGGTGTTAACTGGTTCAGCTTCGCTTGAACAGCTCCTCCTGTTGTCGTAAGCTCATACCCCATGCAGAGTAATACAGAAGTAATCGATCTCAGGAGTGATACGGTTACAAAACCGGATGCGCCGATGTTGGAGGCCATGTGCTCGGCTCCGCTTGGCGACGATGTCTTTGGAGATGACCCGACTGTCACCAGGCTTGAAGAACTGGCGGCTGAGAGTTTAGGCAAAGAGGCTGCTATCTTTGTTCCTTCAGGCACCATGGGCAACTCCATCGCTGTAGGAACTCATTGTAGCCCTGGAGACGAGGTTATCTTCGAGTCCCTCTGTCATACCTACAATTTCGAGTGTGCCGGAGCCGCCCGTTTATGGGGAGTCCAGGCTGTTTCGATCGCCGGTGACCGGGGAGTCATTCCTCTCGACTCGATCGCCGCTGCGATTCGGCCTGAAGATGTTCACATGGCGCGTACGAAGCTGGTGATTCTTGAGCAGACCAGCAATATTGCCGGCGGCTGCATCCTGCCCCTGGATTATCTGGAGGCGGTCGCCTCTTTGTGCAGGGAGCGCGGACTTCGATTACATATCGATGGGGCGCGGATCTTCAATGCCAGCGTTGCCTCTGGAGTCGAGGTCTCCAGTTTCGCGGCCTGCGCCGATAGCGTCATGTTCTGCCTTTCGAAAGGCCTTGGAGCTCCGGCAGGATCGGTGCTCGCAGGTACGGCTGAGACCATCGCCGAGGCCAGGCGTTTGCGGAAGCTGCTCGGTGGGGGATTGCGCCAGGCAGGGGTGCTCGCGGCCTGTGGCATCTACGCCCTGGGTCACAACATCGAGCGCCTTGGCGAGGACCATCGCCGCGCGGCCGAGCTGGCCGTGAAGCTGAAGGAGCTCAACCTCGCAGGCCTGCGAATCTCCTCTCCCGACACCAACATGGTTTTTCTCGGGTGGGATGGAGAAGATCCCGACCGCTATACTGAGTTTTCGAACAGGTTGCGCTCCGAGGGCCTGCTTGTTGTGGGCCTTTCCGGCCGTGGTGTTCGCATCGTGTTTCACAAGGATGCGGATGACGATGCGGCTGTCCGGGCGGCTGGGATCCTTTCCCGGAATCTGACGGAGCTGTTTTCTTGAGCGAGCAGGAGCGCGGCGACGAAGGGCGGCGGAATTTTCACGGGAGCGGAAATGATGGCTTCGAATGCGGGCATTGCGGTGAGGATGTTCTGCCGCTCGCCCAGGGCAGCTATCGCAATCACTGTCCCGCCTGTCTCTGGTCCAGGCACGTCGATGTGGTTCCCGGCGACCGCGGATCGGACTGTGGCGGCTTGATGGAGCCGGTCAAGCTGACGGGGGCCAGCGGTTCGGGCTGGAAGTTGCTCCAGCGCTGTACCGCATGCGGCTTTGAGCGGTTCAACGGGGTTGTTCTGGACGATTTGCGACAACCAGACAACTGGGATGTGCTGGTCACCTTGGGAGCAGAGAGCCGCTGAAGGCTTATTTGCGCCTGGCGGAGGAGGTCAGCTGCGCTCCCGCCAACTGGTGGCGTTTGAGCTCGGCACGCAGGGTCTTGGTGTAGGCGGTCAGCCCTGGACCAGGACAGTGCGTGTGACCCGGAAGGATCTCAGCGTGGGTGTAGAGGCGGCTTGCCGGTATGGAAAAGTACTGTCCCAGCTTGAGCACGAGGAGCTTCAGGCCGTCACGCTGCGCCTTGTTCAGCTGCTGTTTGCCGGCGCTGTAATTCCCCAGCACGACAATTCCGATGTTTCCGCGGTTGGCATCTCCCCGGGCGTGGGCGCCCTGGTAGGACACCTGCCGTCCCTGCCAGACCCTGCCGGCGCGATCGACGATATAGTGATAGCCGATGTCAGCCCATCTCTTCTCGCGCTGGTGGTAGCGCTGAATTCGCAGGATCTCCCTGGAGGTTCCCCATTGTGAGGTCGTGCTGACCCCGGCGGGCTCCCCGGAGTGGTGGATGGTCATCCTGAAGATCTTGCTCAACGCCTGCGGGGTGGCCCGACTCTTGGTCGTGGATTTTGCCTTCCAGGCGGAGCGCGGCAATACCTTGAGGTGGGGGAGTTGTCGACTCCCGGCTCTCGAAGCTCTTGCCGGCAGGTCGCCGATCCGGGCTATGGAGGGAGCCTTGGGCAGTTTTTCATCTGCGAGACGAGGCCGGGGAGTAGTCAGGATGGCCTGGATATGCGGGTGTCCGGGTTCCTTGAGTCTCTTGAACAGGGCGTCTGCTTCGCCTGTCTTTTTCTGCATTCTCAGGCAGACAACCAGGTGTGCCCGGCTCTCTTCCAGGCGGAAGCCTTTCATCCCGGTAAGGCTCTTTTCGAGATAGCGCTCCGCGAGGGTCAGCTTCAGCTGGCCGAGGTGCGCCTTTCCGAGCAGGTAGTCGGCCTGCGCCTGCAGCTGGCTGCTGGAGGTCTGCCGCCTGGCTTCATGTGCGCAGCGAATGGCGCTCGTGGCGCTTCCCTCGATGAGGTAGGCTTCGGCCGCGGCGAGATATTTTCTCACCCGTGTGGCATCTGCCCGGCTGCGCCTGGCGTATCCCTCCAGCGTAGAACCTGAGACAGCGATTCTCGCTCTCGCTCCGGGAGCGGCCTTGCGCGAAGACGATGGTCCAGAGCAACCTGCCGCAAAGGCGAGCAGGAGCACAGCGCAAAGGAACCGGGATCTCTGGTAATGGGTGCGCAAGCGAGTTTCTCTTCTTCACTTCATCCAGGCCGCAGGCATTCGCACATTGCCACGACAGGCAGGAGGAATACTATCATGGCAGATCTTGAAGTGAAAGACCCAAGAGGACCGCCTGCCTGGCGGACCTTTTCCTACCTGGGGGCCGGAGTTGGTAGAATCAGCTCTTCAATATCCGCTTTTGTTGAACTGGAGCCGCCAATCAGCAGCAGGCGGCATTTTCCCTCTTCCTGCACCAGGTAGCTGCGATGCCGGCTTCTGGCCGAGGGCAGAAGGGAGGCGATTTTTTTAAGCTGGCCTCCGCCGGTCTCTTCTGCCAGGTAAATTTCCAGGCTGGAATGCAGCTCGGGTTCCGTTGTGCTGCTGGGAGGTTCTCCGCCTGAGAGGAGTACTCCAAGCCCGGGGATCCTGCAGAGATCGGCATTTTCACGAGTGGCGAGCCTGCTGGGCTCAGGGGCCGGGTGTCGAACGGTGTCGATTGTGCTGCGCTGTGGATCGGCAGGATCGAAGGTGAAGAGAATTCCGCTCAGAGCCTCGTGTCCATCGGGGGCCCGGCGGGGAGAGGTGATTCTTTCAAGTGGATTCTGGCTGGGAAGCTCCCAGCTTGCGGCGATGTCCCCATCCAATCCATGAATAGGGTGGAGAAGGCTTCCGGACAGGAGGATGACGGAATCGGCCGCCGGCACCCCTTCGCTGTTGAGGCCGCCAAGGCCGGCGGAGAGGTGCCCGGTTCTTACCAGCGCGTACTCGGGCCTGGGGGCCAGGGAGGTGATGGAGTCACGCGGATTTTCAAGATTGATGAGAATGGGAGAGCTCAGGATGCTGCCGCGGCGCGGATCAAAGAGGATCTCGACCTCTTTTCCAGTGAGCTTCTCTCCGAACGGGTCCAGGGGGCGATCGGGGGTCTTGAGGATGGGGACCCAGGGGTCGATATAGCGATTGCGGCCGTAGCCGCCATAGGAGAGAACCCAGGTCCGCCCTTTTTTATCCGGGACCAGCAGATCGAGGGTATGTCGAGCCCTGGCAAGGGATCTGAAAAGGCGGTTCTCCGCCACGCGAAGCTCGTCCCCTTCGCGTTCAAATCGAATCAGCTCCGCAGATCCCGTAAAGCGCTCCGAGCCGTTTTCGTCAGGGAGAGTTCTTCCTCCATCGACGAGGAGTGACTGGCTGCCGACCGCCGCCGCGGCATGTTCAGCCCGCGGCACCTTGAGGGAGACGGGGAGCCTGCGAAGTTCCAGGCTCCCTGAGTTGCTGGACAGGAAGACGACGATGATGTCGGAGAAGACCTCTTTGCCATCGGTGCCGCCACAGAAAACCACCAGGTCATCCTCGGTCCCTTCCTGCCGGTCGGCGCCGGGCAGGAGTGTCGCGGTGTGTTGCCAGGACGGCCTGGGCAGCTTGCCGATCAACTCGAAGGCCGGAAGGGATGGGTCGGTACGCCTTGGATTGTAGAGGAGGACTTCGTCGATGGGCTCTTTTCCGGCTACGGTCAATCCGCCGGCGATGACCGCGAACCTGTCCTGGAAGCGGGTCAGGGTATGGTACATTCTCGAGCCGGCTCCGCCGAAGGAGTCCCCGGTATCGGCTGTCGTCGGGACCTTCGATTCGGGCAGCTCGATGTCGACCTCTTTTTCAGAGTAGACTCCCGGGCCTCCATTGAGAGCCTCTATGCGTTTCATCGGAAGGAGCCGAGTTCCGTTGACGGCGAGCCCGGAGGGAGCGTGGGGGCCGGTTCGATTCACCCGGGAGCCATCTCCCGCGATGCTGCCGGCGATCTCCAGGATCGGGTTGAAGCCGAGGATGATGTCGAGTTCGTGTTCGTTTCCGCTTTCGGCCGGAACCAGCTCAGCCGGCACCTCTTCGGAGCCCAGCCTGTCCTGGTCCTTACTCAGGACGAGATCCTGCGGTACCCTCGGCGTGTAGTCGGCCAGCTTGTCGGCCAGCTTGACCTTCTGGTCGAAAACCAGCCTGATCCGGTCTCCCCTGTCGACGACAGCGTTGCCGCCCTGCGGGCTTGCATCGATCCATATGGCCCGCTCGAGACGGGGTATGACCACCCGTTTCTGCAGGTCGATGGCCTGGAGAATTCCGTCTCCAAGGTCGATGAGCAGCCCGCTGGGGCCGGAGTCCATTCCAGGGACATGAACCCCTCGCAATTGAAGTTGAGGAGTCCCGTCGACAATGGTGATCCTGAGCAGTTCACGGTTCTGTTCGATACTCGCGCGGAGGGTTGATCGAGTGGGAGGGTCGATGCTTACCTTGATGGCGTTCGGGTTGAAGCCGGCGGGCAGCTTCCGGTCAAGGTAGACCAGGATGCTCTCGTCCTGCTGGGCCTGGCCGTCAGGGTTCTCATCCTGGAATTCAGCCAGGCGAACGCGGGCGTCCGGGTCGTGGTCGCAGCCGGCGCTGGCCGCGAGAGCCGCGGCGGCGAACAGGGTCCTTAACGTTTTCCCCAACTCCACGATGGTTTACTGCTGTTCCTGGGACCAGTTGATCATATAGGACTGGATCTTTTCATCTGATTCAGATTGCGCCACATCCCGAAGGGTATCCATGGCCACCGGAGTTCCAATACGGCTGAGGGCCCTGGCCGCGCTGAGGCGAACCGCGCTCTCGCCGGCGTATCTCGCCTGCTCCTCGAGGAAAGGGATAGAGTTCGGATTTCCGATCTTGCCGATACTCCCCAGGATCGTCTGCTTGTTCACCCAGTAGTTCTCATTTTTGAAGGCGTGGTAGAGCTGTGGAAGGGATTCGGGCGAGGCGATCTTTCCGAGTGCCTGGGCGTACTTGTTACGATTCCTTTTCGAGGTCTCGTTGTTGAGGCCGTCGTTGAAGAAATCGAGAGCCTCGCTTCTTCTGTGGTGTTCTCCGAGCTCCCAGATGAACTTGTCCCGGTAGGGGCTGAAGCCCGGGTTCTTGATGAGATCCTGGAGAACATCGTAGGAAGTATCGTTTTGAAGTTTCCCCATCGCCTTGATCAGGTATCCCATCTCCGAGCGGTGCCCGGGATTGGATTGCCGGGCGACGAAGTAATCGCGCAGCGCCCAGGTGGCACCCTCCGTTTTCGGGCCCAGGTCTCCGATGGCGGCCAGCATGAAGCGGCGATATACGAAGTCCGGTTCCGAGTTGAGGATCGTCGAGAGGGTCTCCAGCGATTCAGCTCCAAGGCCGGCGAGGAATTCACGGAGCTCTTCACGTTTTTTCATCAGCAGGCCGGCCGAATTGGCGCTGCGGCCTCTCTCGTATTTGTCGAGCAGCTCAAAATAGGTGTGAAGGTCTTTGGCCAGCTCCGCGTTCCAATTGGGGGGCAGCTTGGGAAGGTGCCAGCGGGAGAAGCCATCGGCCGCAGGGACGCGTCTTTTCTGGACTCGGCGCCGGGGCTCCGAGGGAGGGCCGGTTGGGACATCTCCCCGGGCTACGGGTCGCTGGGGGACACCTTCAGCGGGTTCCGCACGGGCCTCGGTTCCGGGCCCCTCCGTCGCGGGATCCTGCAGTTCACTTAGCACCAGGAATACGAAGAGCACCGTGAGCACAGCCGCCAGCGAGAGCGGTATAGCGATGCGTATTTTCTGGCTCATAGTATCCGGTCCAAGAAGGCTTCCGCTTCAACCAGTCCGTTCCAGCCCTGGATAACCTTTGCCGGGGCCGGCCTGGATTGCAACCGGCCAAATCATACCACGAACCGGCAACTGCGTGGACGCGGACGTCCGTCCGGCTCGTTATTACGTAAGCTGCTGCCCCGACAGTAACTTAAATCAATCTTCGTTGAAGTCGCTGTTGCCCGGCGGCAGGAAAACTTCCGCCGAGGGAGCCGTTGGCTCTCCTCCAAAGGCGCCGAAGGACTTTCCTCCGCCAGCCAGGAGAATCCGGTCGTCGTAGGAACCAATGATTCCATCTACGCCGCCGATCTGAAGGCAGGTCGTATAGGCCCGCTCAAGGCCCTTGTTTTCGGGCCAGCGGTTCTGGGGAGTCGTTCCCCAGGACAGCATATCGGAGGTGATGTTTCCATCGATCGTGAACCAGGCGCCGACGATTCCCAGGTAGTTTTGCGGGTTTGCGCGGCGTTCGTTGACCAGGTTGCGGGGCTCAAGGTTGTTGCCGAGGTTGGCGGCGACGTTGAAGAAAGGATCAAAGACGCTGCCGGCGACCATCGCGGGGCTGTTGTGGTTGTAGACGCAGCCGCCGGGAACGGGATATACATCGACTCCCGCCAGCGAGAAGACCCAGATCTGTTTCTCGAGTACGGGATGGATCGCATCTTCAAACTTTCTCGGGAGGGCAACCGGGTTGGTTCCGCAGCGGGAGATCTGGTCGCCGCGGGCGGGGGCCATGAGCCCGGGATATTCCATATGCTGGATATGGGTGAGGTACTGGTCTTCACGAACCTCGAAGAAGCGGATTCCGCGGGCGGGACCGGCTCCGGGGGTGTAGCTTGCGACAAAGACCTGGTCGATGAGAGGAGTCGTCGGGCAGGTACCATCGCTGTTTCCGTTGGTGATGAGGACACTGTTGCCCATGCCGCGGACGCCATCAGGCGTGTAGTCGTTGTATTTTCCCAGGTTGACCGCGTAGGGCCGCTCCAGCCGGGCATCATCAAGCTTGACGCTCGAGATGAGCGTGAAGATGTTCGTTCCCGGATCAAAGATCTCGATGCTGGTTTTGCCGTCTGCCTCGCCGCGGCCCACGGCGCCGGGGAACTTGGTGTCGGGCGCCAGCCCTGAAACAGCGCTCAGGGTCTCCAGCCCGGCGGTAACCATGTACATGTCATCGCTGCCTCCCCAGACGTTGTCCGGGCCGGCAAGCCTGCCGACAGCGTGGTCCGCGCGGCCGCGCTGTGAGGCGAGGCGGGCGGGCGTTGCGGCGGAATCCCTGAGGGTGAGGGGAACGAATGAATTGTCGTTGGGTGAGAAGACCTCGACATCACGGGTCGAGGGATAGCGGGCCTCCTGGGTCTCAGCTCCAGGGGTTCCCGGCTTAACATTGGGATTGACCACGGTTACGCTCGTGAGGGTCTGGCCTCCGGTGACAATCAGGTTGCCGTTGGGAAGGACGTCGACTCGGTGACGGAAGCGGGGATGGACCATCTCGCCTTCGACAAACTCCGATTGCCGGGTGTTGGGGTCGAAGAGCTCGGCCCTGGAGACGACCTCTCCGGCGGCCAGGTTGGTGGTCCCGCCAATGATCAGGAATCTGCCGCTGGGCAGCTCCGTGATGGTGTGCAGGATGCGGGGGCCGCTGAGCATGACGATCGGATTGCCTTCGATGTCGCTATCGACCCAGAGCCCGGTCTCGGTCTCGACGACGGGCGCGTTCTGGTCAAAGGTCGACTGGTCAAAGAACTCGATGGAGTCAAGCGAAGAGAGCCCGCGTTCGTCTGAGCCGCCAATTACGAAGGCGAGACCGCCGGTGTGAGTTTGTCCCTCATGCATGTAGCGGGGAGTGTTCAACTCGCTGGTCTGCTTGTAGGGCAGATAGTTGTTGTTCTCATCAAACTCTTCCAGGGGCGGAGCCGACTGCAGCAGGTTTGAGATGCGGGACCTGGGAGTGCCAAGATCGCAGCCTCCTGAGGCCGTCACAATGATCAGGCCGCAAAGACAGCAGACGAGCCCATAGAGGGCTTTTTCAATCTGTCCGAATTTTATTGATCGCAAGGTTTCTCCATTTACGGCTTGGGCGCCGTTATCACTAGAGGGCTTCATTTCTCAGCCTTGTTTTTTGGCTTTTCTATTGGGAGAGCTCTTTAATTCTCTGGAACGAGCTTAGAAAAAATCCTGCTGTTCAAGAGATTGTTCACGAGAGACGCAGAGTTCCCGATTCCAGATACTTAAATATACAGTAACAGTCGATATGACCCAACATTCAGACCATCGGCAAACAGGGTCACCTTTATGTATCGCAAAAAATGTTCCAAGAAAATATTTTGCGCCGTTACTTCCCGAATTTCAGGTGGAAGTCGTAAACATTTTCTATTAAAAGACTTGTGTTCCCCTTCGACAAGCCTGAACAGACCACTATTCCAGGATATCCCCAACAACAATAAATGGTTGGGCGCTTGGGAAACACATGAACCAGCTATTTTACAGGTAATTAAGGTCTTAGAATACCCTCTTTTTACAGCTGCTGAAGAGACTTTACCGGAGGATGGCGGGGCTTTCAGCCTCCTCCTCCGCCGCGCTTGCCGCTACCGAAGGTATTGGTCCTTCCACCAGAGGGCTGGTTGTTCTTCAGGGCGTTGAGAGCCTTGTCCCTGATACCAGGCGCGGGATTGCGTCCACCGCGTCCCTGGCCTCTTCCAGAGCCTCTCCCGGGGCGCTCAGCCAGCTTGTCACGCAGGGAACCCTTGCCGCGCTCTCCGCGGCCCTTCTTGGTCAGATCGGCGCCAAAGGTGTTCACTGCGCCGTCCTGTCCGCCATCGCCGGCTCTGCCGCCGCCCGCTCCGCCTTCGCCTGCCAGCGCCTCATCGTCGATCGGCAGGGCCAGGCGTTTTGAGGCCAGCAGGGGGACAAGGGTGGTGAATTTTCGTACAACTGGCTGGTCATTCCGTTCGTTCAGCTTGTTACCGGTACCGGAGTAGATTTCCAGCGTGATCCGAACAGCTGTGGGTATCGGCGCTGCCTGCTGCTGGACCTCGCCCAGCAACTCCTCGTCGCCTTCGGCCGGATTATTGACGGTGGGGATGTTGCTGTTGGTGCCGCCGCGGAGATCGTCCTGCTGCTGCTGCTGGAGCCGCTGTTGTTCTTCGATGGCCGCCACCGAATCCCAGTCGGTGAACCACTCGTATCCATCGAAGAACTCGATGTTCAGTGATTTCACCTTGTCGTAGACATTGTAATTCAATCCCGGGGCGTTGGTGATATCCTGCCGGCCGAATTCGACGATCTCTTTTCGGTAGAGCGTGTAGGCCGAATTCTGGTTGGCCTCGAGCCGGTAGCCGATCATGGTCAGTGCGCGAATGTTTTCCCAGTCAGCCACGTCCTCCTCCCTGGGAGTAGGGTCGACCGTGGTGACGAAATAGAGCGAGTCCGCGTCGCCATCCTGGCCGGGGTTGTCCAGGCCGACGAACACCTGGTTGTCGAGCGTCTCGGTGCAGCCCTTGAAAACGGCACCGGCAAGATCCCTGCGCATCAGGGTGAGGATCCCCTCGCCGACCTTCTCGGGGACGCTGAGCTCCTCGACCTTTCTCTCGGTCTCGATGCAGTTGAGGAAGATGTTGTAGGCGGTAACCAGGACGACGACGAGCATCGCCATCACGATTACGATCTCCATGAGGGTGAAGCCTTCCTGGAGATTGCCCCTGGGCTTGTGTTCCTGGGTATGACTCATCGTCCTGCTCCTGTATTGGCCGCCGGGAGACCTTCATTAGTGTAGTTCGGATCACCGTAAAGCAATGATTCCATTCCGTTGTCGAAGAGGTATTCCTGCTCTTCGTACCAGGCCTCGTTAGGAAAGGTCCAGATGGTGTACTGGTAGCTCGAGCCGTTGCCGAACTGGTCAGAGCCGCCGCTGTCGTTCGCGGCCCTCCCGATCTGGATCGGCACCTCTACATTGATCGTATACTCGAGGACGACCTGTTCCCCCTGGCTTCTTGGCTGGGGCGGGTCGATGATCCAGGTCCAGTCATTGTGCCCCTCGTCTTCGAAAGTTCCCTCATCTTCTTCGATGACGAAATTGATCCGGTCGTGCAGCTTCTGCTGGGCGAGACTCTTGACCTGGCGAGCCTGGGTGTAGCGAATAGCGCGTACCCTGGAGGCGGTCAGGACCTCGAACATCGGGAGGACGAAGACCGCCAGCAGGGTGACGGCGATGATGAGCTCGAGCAGGGTGAAGCCCGCTCCGGCAGCGCCGCCTCGATCAGGATGGTGGGTCGCGGTTCGCATCTTCAATCCTCGAAATCCTCGAAGCTCACGCGGTCGCCCTCGAAAAAATCGACAGCTCCCGTCAGCGCGTTGTAGGCCAGGGTGAAGCGGCGGCCATCCTGGGTTCCCAGCACGACGATGTGGCTCCCAGTGGTGCCGGTGGGGGAGAGGTAGACATCGGGCTCTCCGTCGGAGTAGGACTGTCCGGTTCCGCGCATGTCGACGCTGATGAGGTCGACCGCTGGATAGGAGTTCTCGAAGATCATGCGGTCGAGGACCATGAAATCGATTCCCTGGCGGCCCTGCAGGAGCGAGTCATTTCTCAGCTCTGACTGGTCGCCGCCCGAGACAAGCAGGGAGTATCCCTGTCCGGTGGAATTCGGCCGCGAGATTTCCTGCTCGTCGAAGTGGTAGCGGATGCCGCACACCGCGCCGCGGTTGATCGCGGCCAGTCTCATCTGTTCGATGTTGGTCCCCAGCTCCTTGGCCGCCGTTCGCAGGCTGTACTTGGGGATGCTGCTGGAGAGCCTGATGGTACCCATGGTGAACATGAGTCCGAGCACCGCGATGACGATGATCAGCTCCAGGAAGGTGAAGCCGTCTCTACGGCCTCCACCGCGGAAGTCCTGTCTCGCTTTCTGGCCTGAAGTTTTCATGGGCCTGCCTGACTGGAGAAACTGCCGCGTCGCCCCGGGCGATCAGTAGTCCTCGGTTTCCGGGTATTCGTAGTCCTGGTCATCGCCGTCACCGCCGGTATTGGCATCCCGGCCGAGGCAGATGACCACGGGCTTGCCGTCACGCATCTCGTATTCGTACTCGTTGCCCCAGGGGTCCCTGGGCATCTCGTCGAGCCCTTCAAGGTCGTTGCCGTCGTCATCGGTACGGTCGACCATCTCCTCGATGGAATCAGGCCAGCCACCGGAGGTCGTATAGATGATCTTCGCGGTATTGTAGATCGTCTTCATGTCGCTGGTGATCTTGGTCTTGTTGGCGCGGAAGAGAATGGGCGCCACCTTGGTCACCACCAGGGTGCCAAGCAATCCGATGATCGTGATGACCACGATGAGCTCGAGGAGAGTGAATCCCTTCTTCGCGAGGGCTCTGCGGTTTCTGTCGCTGTTCATAGTGCTCTTTCCTTAAAGCAGTCCGTATTGAATTTCTTTGTAGCCTACAGGATACATCAGCCGGCGTTTCTAAGCTCTAAAACCTTGCCCTGTCGGGCGTAAAGGCCCTGATCGCGTCTTTATCACATGGATGAGAAGTCCAGCAGCGGCAGAAGCACGGCGGCGATAATGAAGCCGACCACAACGGCCAGCAGGATGATGATAATCGGTTCAATCATGGAGGTCAGCCGCTGGATCGTCAGGTCCAGCTCCTCCTCGTAGGACTCGGCGATCCGGTCGAGAATCTCTTCGAGCTGACCGCTCTGTTCGCCCACGGAGACCATGTAGCCGACCATGGGCGGGAAGACCTTCGATTTTCGGATCGGGGTGGCGATATCGGCTCCCTCGATGATCCGGGCGTGGATATTGTTGATGACCTGGGTGAGCTTGGCGTTGTTGACAACCAGCGCGACGATCTTCAGCGAATCGAGGGCAGGCAGGCCGCTCTTGAGCAGGGTCGAGAAGGTCAGCGCGAAGCGCGAGATGGCCTGTTTGGAGAAGAGGGTTCCGAAAATGGGCAGCCGCAGCAGCAGGGCGTCGAATTTGAGCCGGCCGGCATCGGTCCCGATCAGGCTCTTGAGGAAGAAGCCGCCAATGAACATGGCCAGCAGGACGTAGATCCAGTAAGCCTTGGTGAAATCCGAGGCTGTCATGAGAATCTCGGTGATGAACGGCAGGGGCTGTCCCCTGTCCTTCAGGATCTGGGTGATCCTGGGGACGACATAGGACATCAGGAAGATCACCACGGCCATTCCGACAATGACCATGATGGCGGGATAGGTGATGGCGGCGAGAACCTTACCCTTGAGGCTGGCCTGCTTCTGCAGGTAATCGGCGATGCGGGTGAGGACGACATCGAGGCGTCCACTGGCTTCTCCGGCGCGAACCATATTGACGTAGAGATCGCTGAAGAAGCGCGGGTGCTTCGCCATCGCCTCGGCCAGGTTGTTTCCCGAGGTGATCTCCTCCTTGACGTTACGCAGGACGCGTTCGAGGTGCGGATCGGCGCATTGTTCAACCAGCGCGTTCAGCGCGTCGGCAAGCTGGATGCCGCTTCGCAGCAGGGTCGAGAACTGCCGGGTGAAGGTGGCGAGATCCCGGGTGGAGATCTTGGGCTGGAAGAGCTCGATCTCCTTGGAGAGAAGTCCGCCAGGCTTTCCTTTTTTTGCGGGAAGGCTGCGGGTCTTCTTCGAGACCGACTTGTCTTTTTTGGACTTCTTGTCGGCGACCTCCCACATCTCCGTGACGTGCATGTGGTCGCTGCGCAGCTTGCTGCGGGCATCCCGCGCGGTGTCGGCGTCGACAATACCCTTCTTGGTCTTGCCGCTGCTGGTAAGGGCCTTGTACTCGAAGATGGGCATGTTTTTATCAGAAGACGTCGAGCTGGGTAACGCGGAACACTTCTTCTATTGTCGTGAGACCTTCCTTGACCTTCCTGGAGCCGTCCATTCGCAGGGTTCTCAGCCCCCTGGTGACAGCATTCTGCTTCATCACCGAGGCGCTGACGCGTTCGATGATCTCATCCCGTGCATGTTCATCGATGCCGAATATTTCATAGATCGCGGTCCGGTCGTAGAGGCCGCGCCCCAGGCAGGAATCACAGCCCTCGCCAAGGTAGAGCATACCCTCGTGGAGTTCTGAGCGATCCTTGCAGTTGAGCTCCTTCAGTTGCGCCTCGGTCGGTTCGTAGGGTTTCTTGCAGTTGGGGCAGATCAGGCGTACGAGGCGCTGGGCGACCACGGTGATCACCGCCGAGGCGACCAGGTAGGGTTCGACTCCAAGGTTCACCATACGGCTGATGGCTCCAGCCGAGTCGTTGGTGTGGAGGGTAGAGAACACGAGGTGACCCGTATTGGCCGCCTGCACCGCGATTCCCGCGGTCTCGCCGTCGCGAATTTCTCCGACCATCATGACGTCCGGATCCTGCCTCATGAGCGAGCGCAGGCCGGAGGCGAAGGTCAGTCCCTTCTTATTGGCGACCTGGATCTGCGAGATTCCATCGATGTTGTATTCGATCGGGTCCTCGATGGTGATGACGTTTTTCTCGTCGGAGTCGATCTCCGCCAGTCCGGCGTAGAGCGTTGTGGTCTTACCGCTTCCGGTTGGTCCCGTGATCAGGATGATGCCGTGGGAATAATTGATATATTGGTGCATCAGCTCGAGGTCCTGGGTGCCCAGGCCAATTTCATCGAGGGTGTAGAGTCGCGCTGTCTTGTCGAGAAGACGGAAAACGATGCGCTCTCCCTGGGATGTGGGTACCGACGAGATCCGGACATCGACCTCGCCATCTCCGACCTTGATGGTCGTACGTCCGTCCTGGGGGAGGCGGCGCTCGGCGATGTCCATCTTGCCCATGACCTTCACGCGGCTGACGATGGCGTCCTGGAACTTCTTGGGCACGGTCTTGGCATCGTAGAGGATTCCGTCGATGCGGTACCTTACCTGCATCCTGTCGTTGTAGGGCTGGAGGTGAATGTCGCTGGCACGGATCTTCAGCGCCTCGAAGAGGATCGTGTTCATCAGCTTGATGATCGGCGGCTTGTTGGCGATATCGAGGACGTCCTCGGATTCGTCGACCATCTTGGTCAGGCTGATCATGTCGTCTTCATCGATGCCCTCGAGTAACTCGTCGACATCGGTGGAGGAGGTCTGGTAGGCCTTGTTGACCAGCGCCGTGATCTCCGACCGCGGCGCGAGCACGGGTCGTACCTGCGCTCCAAGCATCGCTGCGAGGTCATCCATTGGGTGGAAGTCCAGCGGGTCGCAGGTGGCCACATCGCAGCCGTTTTCATCGGAGCTGATGCAGATGAGGTTGTAGGCGCGAGCGAACTGCGCCGGCACCTTCTGGGTAAACACCTTCGGAACCTCGATGCCCTCGAGTTCTTCTTTGTAGGGCAGTCGCAGGCTTCTGGAGAAGATGTCGAGAAGGGTCTCCTCCGTAAGATAGCCCTTGTTCTTGAGGACGCGGTCAATCGGTTGTCCGCTGTCCTTTTCGATTCCGCGGCACTCTTCGAGCTGTTTCTGGTCGATGAGACCTTCGGATATCAGGGTGTCTACCAGGCTGAGTTTCATGATCGTGAGCTCTGTTGTCGCTTTCTGTCGCGGTGGGACCTTTCCGACGGTCCCTGCTGTAGTATCTTACAGTGGCGGCTGGGGGTTGTCCTTGGTTGTCCAGTGACAGTTCCTTCTATTGTTCAGCCGGCTCTCGGCCGCCTTCAATTACGGCGTTCTCTCTATTTTTTCGGGTCCAGCCTGAGAGGAAGGA
The DNA here is from genome assembly GCA_002320775.1 of Planctomycetes bacterium UBA1662. Classification (GTDB taxonomy): domain Bacteria; phylum Planctomycetota; class UBA8108; order UBA8108; family UBA8108; genus UBA8108. Next base: position 41,122 of record DCKY01000152.1, on the reverse strand, counting down.
ACCAGGACTTGCCCTCCGGGTTGGCCCTGAGCCCGCGCCTCTTCCATGCATCGGGGATGACGCGCGGTCGAGCGGCCTGGGGCTTGCTGAAGTCGTTGCCGCGATCAGTCGACCTGGCCGCCGGAGCGATGGGCTCTTCGAATGGAGATCCGTTCGTCCTGCTGTCGCCGCGCGGCGCCTCCAGGGCAAGGCCGGCTCCTTTGCCGG
>DCKY01000152.1:38027-40595 GCA_002320775.1 Planctomycetes bacterium UBA1662 | reverse complement strand
GCCGGCTCCTTTGCCGGCGCCATTCTGGCTGCTGCGGAAGTTCCCCTGGCTGCCCCCGGCCTGTCTTTTGGAGGGGGAGGGGGTGCTGGAGCGGCGGAAGATGGTCGGCTCGTCTCGGTTCGATTCAACCCGGGCCTTCGGTGCCTGCGGGGGGAGCTCGAACTGTGATTTCAGGGGGTCCTGTTCAGAGTTCTTGTCAACCTTCTCGAGTGCCTGGTCGGTCAGGTTGGCGAGATCCTTGAAGTTCTCATCCGTGAGGATGTGGGCACGAAGAAAGATGTAGAGATTGGTGACGGAGCTGGAGTCGCCCTCGCTCCTGAACAGCTTGCCGAGGAAGGGGATGTCTCCAAGCAGGGGAATCTTATCGACGACCTTCGCCTTGTTCTCCCTGGTCAGTCCGCCGATCACATAGAGCCTGTCCCCGGCGATGGTGACAGAGGAGGTGATCGAGTTTGTTGTTTTGGGAGGGAGGGTGTTGCCGGTGGCTGCCGCGGCGAACTCAGAGACTTCCAGCCCGGCCTCGAGGAACACGGAATTTTCCGAGTTGATGGTGGGGAAGATGTCCAGGGTGATACCGGCCTCCTCACCCTGCTGCGATGTGGTGGTTGCGGTATTGACGGTCGACGAGTTTGTCACATAGCGAGTCTCTGTGATATTGATCGTACTCTGGACATTGTCATCGGCCAGGATGAAAGGAGTCGCCAGCACCTTCGAATCTGAATTGGCTTTCAGGAACTGTACGAGCATTGGGAATTTTCCCCGGTCCATGAGCGCCGCGACACCGCCGGCGGGGGGGTTGGTGAGGTCGAAGACCCGGTTGAAGTCCTCGGTATTGATTCCACTGAGTCCGAAGGATGATTCAAAGAGCAGTCGTGCATCCCGATCGTCGGGATCGCCCGCCAGCAGTTCGATCGTATAGTTCAGTGAGCTTGACTGGGCGACCTGCACAAGCGCGGCCTCGAGAAATACCTGCCTGCGCTTGACGTCGATTTGTTCCAGGATGTTGAGGATCTCAGCGTATTCCTCGGGTTCGGCCTGGACGATCAGCGCGTTGGTCTCTTCGTGGGGGACGATGAGCGTTGGCAGCATCCCGGCTCCTCCGCCTTGGCCCGTCAGGCCGGTAGATGCGCGTCCGGTGGTTCCTCCGAGAGCGCTCCGGTTCTGGGTGGTGGCCCTGCCCTGGGTCCGGGTCCGGCTTCTTGCCGAGGTTCCGAGTCCCCTGGTTCCACTGCGGGTTCCGCCTGTCGAGCCAATGATGTCGGAGATGACGGGGGCCACGTCGATGGCCTTGAGATAGCGCATACGGTAGATCTGGGTCTTGAGGCGCCTCAGATCAAACCGCGTGTCAAGCTCGCGCACCAGCATGTTGATGTCTTCGAGGTCTTCCATCGTATAGGTTGTGATGATGATTTTCTGGGTGCGGGGGTCGGCGATAAGGCTCGTTTCAAAATCATTGGTTCCGCCGCGACTGATGCTGGAGACGCTCCTGCTGGCGCTTGAGCTGCTGGTGCGGACGGGCGCCTTGGCTGCGCTGCTGCTGCTGCGCGAGGCCCGGCTCTGTTGCAGGAAGCTCTCGATGATCGAGACGAGCTCCTGGGCATCGGCTTCCTTGGCCTCGATGATATGTACAATCCGCTCAGGGTTCTTCTGCTCGATATCGATGATCTTGAGGAGCTTGACGATATAGTCGAGCAACCCGAATTTTGCCGTAACGATGATCGTCTGGGTTCCCTTGACCTCTGCGACGCTCAGCCCCGAGCCCCGCGAGGAACCCTTGGCCTGGGTTCCGGTGGCCAGCGTATTGAGTGAAAGGATCGCGTCAGCGGGGGCTACGTGGTCAAGCTGGAAGACCATCGTCGCCAGCTCGTCGGGGTAGAGGCCGAGGTCGCCCTTGTCCAACTGTTCGTCCATCTTCGTGGCGCCGCCCTGGCCGACCTTGATGACGGGGTTTTCTTTGACTCCGCCCTGCGACTGGGCGCTCGCGGTTGATTTCACGATCAGGATCTCCTTCGCCTCGACATCATCTCCTTCGGGCTTGGCCAGCTTCCGGCGATGGATCTGGAATCCGTTGGCGTCGAGGATCGCCTTGACGATCTCGAAGTCGCCCCGGTAGATCGGAGCGGTGATGGTGATGGTCTGTCCCTGGCGGGCGGTCGCTCCAGCGGGGCCGCCGCTGAGAATAACCGTGAGCCCGGTGTAATCAGCCAGGAAGCGCAGGAAGTCCTCGACCGGAATCGGGCCTTCCTGGATATCGACGGGTTGCCCGAGATAGTTCTTATTGGGCTTGTATTCCTGCTCGGCGGTTTCACCTTCCTCGGCAACGAGGGCTCCGCCTTCGGCTTCCGCCGCGTCTCCTTCGCCGGCGGGTTTTTCCTGCGCGGCTCCAGCCTCTGCTACAGGGAGCGCCTTGATGGCGGGGGCCTTGATCACGGGAGCCGCGTCCTTTTCAGCCGGCTCATCCTGGGGCTTCTCAGCGGCGGGTGTATCCGCGGCCGGAGCTTTTTCTTCTGCCTGGCCGGCGGCAGGAGCTTTCGGGGCTGCGGGAGCCTCGGGTGCTTTTTCGGCCGG
>DCKY01000152.1:12729-37709 GCA_002320775.1 Planctomycetes bacterium UBA1662 | reverse complement strand
GGTGCTTTTTCGGCCGGAGCTTTTTCTTCTGCCTGGCCGTCAGCGGGAGTCTTCGGGGCCGCGGGAACCGCGGGCGCTTTTTCGGCCGCAGCCTTTACCGGAGCCTTTTCCTGTGGATTGGCTTCGGCCTGGGCGAGAAGAAGTCCACCGCGCCGCAGCACGGTTTTCTCGCCTTCGGGTCCCCTGGCGATGCGCTTTCCTCTAAGATCCTGGAAGCGACCGCTCTGCGCATACAGAGTGGAACTACCAATACAGAGAAAAAGCGTAGTCAAAAACAGATAGTTCAGTTGCCTGGCTTTCATAATTTCAGTGAATCCAGAGTAGTTATTGCGAGTCAGGGTATATGAGGAAGAAGAGGTAGATCCTTAAATAAAAAGCAAGGGCCGTGCCAAGTTTCCCAAACCCCTGGACATATGTCCTAAGTTATTTAAAATTATTAGTTTAAAACTATTGTGACGTAGCTGAAAAAGTGTATTTATCGTGTAATTCCAAACCCAAAGTGTTTTGTAATCGAACACTGTAGACCCGGGATCGAGGTGATCTCGGGTGTACTTTCATCGGATTAAGTGCGGGTGGGTCTTTAAGTTAAGCGGGGAAAGTTTGGACCCCAATCCGGAGGATTTCCCTAAGTTCAGTAAATACAGGGGCGGGGTAGGAGTTAACGGACCTTCGTGGGAGGCTTGTCGAGCTTTATCAGGAGGTCCTGGACCCTGGCGGAGTCTTTCTTGTTGGCCCGGTAGAGGAGATGGTTGCCCCAGGGAGCTACGGTCAGGTGAATTTTATTGTGATCCTCTTCGGGGAATTCCCTGAGGAAGGCTTCTTTCAGCTTTTTCGCTCTCAGATGGCGGGCCTTGTAGGTGTTGAGGTGCTGGCGAGAGGTTTGCGCCTCGTCGATGGACTTTTCGGCTTCCTTGATGACTTCCTCGAGCCAGTCTTTACGCGGAGCCCAGAGGAAGATCTTGCCCGTCCTGGCGTTGGCGAGGGTAACGATCCTGGATGAGCCGGAATTGAGCTCCGCATTCAGCTTCGCTGCGGAATTCTGAACTGTTATCCAGACGTGATCGAATTCCCTGAGGCCAACTTTCAAGATCTTGTGAAAACGGAGGTTTTCCGGTTTCCAGTCCTTCTGTTTTGAAGCGACCAGGAGCTTGCCGTGCCTCGGGTGGTCCCAGACATGAAGATAGAACGACTGGGAGGCCAGCAACAGGATCAGCTCGTCGAGAGTTACCGGCCTATGCCCCAGCTGCCGGGAGATCGTGATCTTTTCGTCATTCAGTTTGCGTTGCTCAACCTTGACCGGGAGGCCGCGCAGCTTACCCGCAAGCCGAAGGATTCCGGGGGCTCGATAGGCGCCAGGCGCGGGGAGCACGATGGTTTGCGCAGGCTGCTCTGCCGGCGCTTCCGGGTCTTTGTCTGCTCCGGCGGCCAGCGCCGGCAGGTGTACCGATAAGGCCAGCATGAGCAGGCAACAACGAAGGGAGCATCGGGCTTCAAGCGTCATAATTTTTCAGCTTGGAGTAGAGCGTGCAGCGTTCGATTCCGAGCAGTTCGGCAGCCTTCTTCTTGTTGCCCTCGGTATATTCCAGGACCCTGAGTACATGCTGGCGCTCAAGCGCCTGGAGGCTCATCGGCTCCCAATCAGCGGAACGGGACAGGCCCGCGTTTTCAGGCAGAACGAGGTCATCGGGACGGATCTCCTTGCCTTCGCCGAGGACGAGGGCGCTCTCAATGACATTCCTGAGCTGGCGGACGTTGCCGGGCCAGCTGTAGCTCAGGAGCTTCTTCTCAGCTTTCTTTGTCATTTTCTTGGGCCGGCCTCCCGCGGGATTGTTGGCGATGAAGAAATCCACCAGCGGAAGGATGTCGTCTGTTCTTTGCCGCAGGGGAGGAATCAATACGTTGAGGACATTCAGGCGGTAGAAGAGATCTTCTCTGAACTCCTTCGCCTCGACAGCCTCCTGCAGGTTCCTGTTTGTCGCGGCGATGATCCGGACCTCGACCTCGATGGAAGATGTGCCGCCAACCCTCTCGAAGCAGCGCTCCTCGAGCAGGCGCAGGAGCTTCGCCTGGCAGCTCAGTGTGAGCTCCCCGACCTCGTCGAGAAATACCGTGCCGCCGTCAGCCAGCTCAAAGCGCCCTTTCTTACGGGCTATTGCCCCGGTAAAGGATCCTTTTTCATGACCAAAAAGCTCGCTCTCAACCAGGTTTTCAGGCAGGGCGGCACAGTTGAGGGCGATGAAGGGAGCGTTGCGCCGCTGGCTGCCATAATGCAGGGCGGAGGCGACCAGCTCCTTGCCGGTTCCCGTTTCACCCTGGACCAGGACAGTCATAGGGGTCGGCGCCGCTCGCTGGATGAAATCGAGAACCTCCTGGAGCTCCTCCGATTCACCGATGATTTTCCGGTCATCGGAGATCGACCGCAGCAGGTTGCGGTTGGCCTCCAGCAGGAGATCCTGTTCGGCGATGCGCTCAAGGTTGATGCCAAGGGGCGCGACCGCTCCGGCGAGAAGTTCCGCCGCCATGTCGTCAAAGGCTCCTGCGGTCTCGGCGCGTTCCAGGTAGACCACGCCGGTGGTTCCTTTGGAGCTGGTTATCCTGGCGGAGAGGATGAAAGCTGGAAGCTCGCTGGTCTCGGTCCTGGACAGAAGGGTCTTGCCCTCCTTCGCCGAGCGCTCGACGATTTCCATATCCGCCCGCGGTGAGCCCTTCTCTCCGGGTGCCACGGCTCCGCTGGCCCGGGCAACCCAGCGTTTCCCGGCTTTCTCCAGGAGCATGCCGCGCTCGGCTCCGGTCTCGCCGGCAACCCAGGTGAAGAACACATCGAAGAGCTCCTGGGCTGAGCCGCTCGCGCCCAGGGCGGCTGAGAGCTTCAGCAGGTTTTCTTCGGGCGGGGCTTCGATCTCTTTGAGGATGGTCGAGGAGAAGGCCGTGCCCTCTACCTCCGGCGAATCATCTTCGAAGCGAAGCTCGGTGTCTCCCACCAGGAGCTGGTCGCCGTTACTCAGACGGCAGGTCTCGACTGGGTCGTTGTTCAGGTAGGTCCTGTTGCGGCTGCCGAGATCGATAAGTCTTGAGCCGGACAGCCTGGTCTCGATCTTGCAGTGCTCCCTGGAGATGGCCCTGTCGTTGAGCGGTATGTCTACCCCGGGATCACGGCCGATGATGGTCTCTCTGGCGGAGTCATTGCTCAGAGGCTCGAGCTTGTATTCGGCGCCGAGGTCAGGGCCGTCGATAACGATCAATCTTGCCATGGCACCTCCTCCAGGCGCGATCCTGCCAGTGTCCCGGAGAGCAGCATCTTGCTGAAATCAATCGAGCAGGGGCGCCTGTAAAACGAGGTCCTGAGGACAACGGCTCCTCCTGCCCAGTCCCCGCCGGGCAGGCTGCAGTCCTGGGAATAGAGGATCTCGTTCGCGTTCAGCTCGACGATCTTGATCTTGAGCCAGGTGCTGCCATCGCTCGGGATCATTTCGAGAAACACCTTGTAGGCGGCATCCCTGGAGTTCAGAGGAGGAATGGCCGGCAGCGGCGATTGCGGTAATACCTCGTCTCCATGCCGGAGAGCCTCGAGCGGCGCGGAGGTTTTTCTCGACGGGCTCAGCCTCAGGGTCAGGCTCCGCCTCCTGTTGTCGAGCGGGTCGACGATTGAGATCGCGATGTCGGCTCTCCCCTCCGGTCGATCGAAGCTCAACTGCACTTCGTCGAGCCGGCTGAAGGGGTAGGAGAAGGCCAACGGCTCACGATAGTTCTCCAGCCTCAGCTTGCCGGTGTCCTTGCGCAGGGTAGGCGGTTTGCCGCCCGATGATGATGGCTTGAGGATGAACACATCCCTCAGCGCCTGCGGCTTGTCGGCCGGTACAGCGGAAAAGTCCAGGTCGAGCGTTGACCCTCCTGTTGGCCGCGGCAGGCACCAGCTTCCCAGCCGGTCTTCAATGGAGTGCACCATTCCCGTTCGGTAGCGGCGCAGCGCGTAGGATGTGGTCGTCGCGGTCAGCACGAGCAGCGCGAGAAACCCGGCCGCGAAGCCCAGCCAGCGCAGCGCGCCGCGTGAACTCTTTCGACTGAACCGGCCCGTTCCCGTTCCTGTGGCGGTGTGTACCGGTTGCTTGCCGGTTTCCAGCAGCTGCAGATCCTCTACCAGCTGGTCGTAGCTGTCGTAGCGGTCGGCAACATTGCGAGCCATCATCCGGCCGATGACGTCGCCCAGGCTCTCGGGCAGGTCTGGGCAAAGCGTCCGTGGGTCATCGGGGTTGTCCTGCACGTGGGCGACAATGATCGAGACCTGTGATTTGCCTTCAAAGGGAGGCCGGCCGGTTACCATATGGTAGAAGGTGGCTCCCAGGGCATAGATGTCGGAGCGATGATCGACAGGCTTTCCGCGTCCCTGTTCAGGTGAGATGTAGTGAGGGGTGCCGAGGACGATCCCCTCCTCGGTCAAGGTGTTGTCCTTGGAGACCTCTTTCGACAACCCGAAGTCGACAATCTTGACCGTACCATCGGGACGGGCGAGGAGGTTGGAGGGCTTGATGTCACGATGGATCAATCCTCCATCGAGGGCCGCCTGGAGCCCCTGGGCCATCTGGCGGACAAAACGGATGGAGTCCTCGACGGGAATCCTTCCATCTTCGGCGAGGATCTCCTGGACCGAGCGGCCCTCGACAAATTCCATGACGATATAGAGGGAGCCATCTTCAGCCGTATCTATGGAGAAGATCTGGGCGATCGAGGGATGGGAGAGGCTTGCCAGGCTGCGGGCTTCGCGGCGGAAGCGGGCCTGGTAGTGTTCATCCTGGCCGTACTTGTCGTGGAGCACCTTGACCGCCACCTGGCGTCCGAGCTTCTTGTCCTTGCAGCGGTAGACCTTGCCCATCCCCCCCTTGCCGATGCGGGCCTCTACCTCGTAGGGGCCGACGGTTTTTCTCAATACCCGGGAGGTACGGGTTTCCTGCTCATCGGTTTGCCCGGCCTGCTTAGCCTTCTCAGAGTGAGAAGCCGTGCTTGAGCGTGTTTTTTTGGGGGGTAGGGTGTCATCCATAACTTTTTTACATGAAAGACTTTATGGATTCATTTCACGGAAATAGTGGTTGAATATCAAACACTATATAAAGTGTAACTTTTTATACGCATCCTTCGTAAGAAAAACTCGCCTGTAGGCAGGTATTTTTAGCCGGGTGATCCGGGCTCCCATTTGGCTTTCCGTGATTGCTGTTACAATCATTCCATGAGCGAGCCTGCCCTTATTTCCGCTATCGTACCGACATTGAATGAAGAGGCCTGCATCGAGTCCTGCCTGCAGAGATTGAGGCTTGCCGGGGTTGAAGAGCTGATCGTGGTGGATGGCGGCAGTGAGGACCGGACTCTCGAGCTGGCTCGGAGCGAAGCCGACAGGGTGCTGGTTGAGCCCGGCGGCGTCTTTCAGCAGATGAACCGTGGAGCCCGCGAGGCCGGGGGCGGGGTTCTTGTTTTTCAGTACGCCGATGGCATCCTGGGTGAAGGAGCCTGCTCTGAGATTCACCGGACGCTGGAAGATCCCGCGATCGCCGGAGGGGCTTTCCGGCTGCGTCTCGACCGCCCCGGCCTCTTCTACGGCGCGGTCTCTCTTTGCTCCGATTGGCGTAATCGTCTTGGTTTCGGTCCCTTTGGCGACCAGTCCATCTTTGTTCGGACCGAGGTCTTCAGGAGGGAAGGGGGATTTCCGCAGGATGGAGCCCTGCCGGATCACGAGCTGGTCAGGACGCTTCATCGCAGCGGGGGCTTCAAGCTGCTGCGGGAGCAGGTCCTGGTATCGGCTCGACGATGGGAGCGTTGCGGAAAGTGGAGTACTCTTCTGCGGCACTGGTGGTACAGCGCCCTCTACCTTGGCGGACTACGTCGAAGCGGCGGAGCCGTGACCCGCGGGACGGAGATTCTCCGCAAGGTCCGCTAGCCTTCCGCCTGGCGGGGACTCAGCCCCGTTTATTTTTGCGCAGGAGACCGTAGACGATGCTGTCCTTGAGGGCCGCCCAGGATGCCTCGATGAGGTTCTCACTCGCTCCTACCGTGCTCCACGAGGTCTCGTCTTCTCGATCGGAGGCTTCGATCGTGACGCATACCTTCGCCTCGGCTCCGCCGCCGGCGTCGATGACTCGCACCTTGTAATCTTCAAGGATGATCGTATCAACCTCGGGATAGAAGCGCTGGATCGCCTTGCGCAGGGCTTCGTCGAGGGCGTCGATGGGGCCGACTCCCTCGCCCACAGCCAGGAACTCCTGGTCCTTGACCTTGATCTTGACGGTGGCCTCGTTGAAGGTTCCCCCGCTGCGGCGATGCTCTACCGACGAGCGGTAGCGAACCAGGTCAAAGAACTCGGTTTCTTCTCCCATGTGCCTGAGGATGATGAGCGTCGCGGAGGCCTCGGCTCCTTCGAAGACATAGCCCTTGTTTTCAAGCGACTTGATCTCCTCGACCGCCTTCCTGGCCGCATCGGGATGGGCCTCGAGATCAATTCCTTCGGCGCCGGCGAGGTAGGACATATTTGATTTTCCCGAGAGCTCAGAGATCAGGATTCTCCGCGTATTTCCTACCTTTTCAGGGTCGATGTGTTCATAGGAATCAGCCACCTTCATCACGGAGTTGACGTGTACCCCGCCCTTGTGGGCGAAGGCCATCTGGCCGACAAAGGGATGATTCTCGGGGAAGTTCAGGTTGCCGATGGAGTGGATGTATCTCGAGAGATGGGTGAGGTTGGTCAGCCCATCTGTATCGATGGACAGCTTGCGTCCCATCTTCAGCAGGAGGTTCGGGATGACGGTGGTCAGGTCGGTATTGCCACAGCGCTCGCCCAGTCCGTTGAAGGTTCCCTGGATGTGGCTGGCGCCCTCTTCAACTGCCGTCAGGGTGTTGGCATCGGCCATGCCTCCATCGTTGTGGGTGTGGATGCCGATCTCTGTGTCGCTGATCTTTTCCCGTGCGGCGCGCACGGTTTTTGCGACCTCCGCCGGCAGGGAGCCGCCGTTGGTGTCGCAGAGTACGAGAGAGCTCGCACCTCCCTCCCGTGCGGCGGCGAGGGTCTCCAGGGCGTACTCGGGATCCGCCTTGTAGCCATCGAAGAAGTGCTCAGCGTCGTAGACGACCTCACGTTTTTCAGAGACCAGGTAGCTGACGGAGTCCCGGATGATCCTGAGGTTTTCTTCGGGGGTGGTTTTCAGAACCTCGGTAACGTGAAGATGCCAGGACTTGCCGAAGATCGTGACCACCGGCGTGCCGACCGCGAGGATCGCCTTCAGGTTGGCGTCATCTTCCGGGGCGCTGCCGGCCCGGCAGGTGCTGCCGAAGGCGGCGAGCTTTGAATGGCGCAGATCAAGGTCGGCGGCGGCCTTGAAGAAATCGATATCCTTGGGATTGGAGCCGGGCCAGCCTCCCTCGACGTAGTCGATGGAAAACTCATCCAGCAGCCGCAGGATCTTCAACTTGTCCCGCCCTGAGAAGGAGACTCCTTCACCCTGGGTGCCGTCGCGTAAGGTCGTATCGTAGATTTTGATCATGGGTCAGGTCTCTCCGCGGAGCGTTTCATTTATCCGCCCAGGCCGGGCATCATTCGTCTGCCTGCTCGCTGGAGCCGTTCTCGTTCTGTGATTTGTCCCCATGCCGGATGCGGTGATTCAGGGCACGGTTGGCTCCCTTGATCATCGCGTGGACCGAGGCCAGGATGACGTCCTTGTCGACCGCGTCGCCGCGGAAGCGGTTCTCGGTCTTGTCCTTGAACTGGATGTTGGCGTGCGCCAGGGCGTTGGTCCCCCCGGTGATGGCCTTCAGGCCGTAGCCGCTGAGCTCGAGCTCGGGTCCGAAGTGCGAGCTCAGGATCTCCTGGATGGCGTGGGCGGAAGCATCCACCGGTCCGACCCCCGTGCCGGTTCCGATCACCTCATCTCCATTGATCTTGAGCTTGATGGTGGCGCTGGCGGTAAAGCCGTTGCCGGTCATCACCGAGACCTCCTCGAGCAGCAGGACCTGCTCCTCGCTGGTCAGCTCGTTGAGCACCTCGTTGGCGAAGGCGACGACATCCTCTTCCTCGATGCTCTTCTCCCGGTCCGCGGCATCCTTGACGCGGGCCCTGACATCGTGGAGTTGCTCCCGGTTCAGGTCGTAGCCCCGACGCTCGAGGATCTTCTCGATGGCGTGTACCCCGGAGTGCTTGCCGATGACGAGCTGGGTTCCATGCCATCCGACCTCCTTGGCGGACATGATCTCGTAGGTCCGTCGGTCGCTGATGACTCCATGCTGATGGATTCCCGCTTCGTGGGCGAAGGCGTTTTCGCCGACGATCGCCTTGTTTCTCTGTACCTCGATGCCCGTCAGGTTGGCGACCAGGCGGCTGGTGCTCCAGAGTTCCTCGGTCTTGATTCCGGTCTCTACCCCGTAGACGTCCTCACGCATCTTGAGCGCCATGACGATCTCTTCCAGGGAGGTGTTTCCCGCCCGCTCCCCGATGCCGTTGACCGTGCACTCGATCTGGTCGCAGCCGGCCTGCATGGCCGAGAGCGAGTTGGCGACAGCAACACCCAGGTCATTGTGACAGTGGATGCTGAGCACGATGTTCTCGGTCGCCGGCACCTTCTCTTTCACGTAGCGCACCCGGTCCCCTATCTCGCCGGGCATGGCGTAGCCGACTGTGTCGGGGATGTTGATCGTTGTGGCCCCGGCGTTCACCGCCGCTTCGATGACTTCGCACATGAAGTCCAGGTCGCTCCTGGATGCGTCCTCGGGCGAGAACTCGACATCGTCGGTAAACTGGCGCGCCAGCTCGACAGCCTCTACCGCCATGGCCAGCACCTCGTCCCTGCCCATCTTGAGCTTCTTGTCCATGTGGAGGTTGCTGGTGGCGATGAAGACATGGATGCGCGGGCTGGAGGATTTTTCGAGCGCCTGTCCGGCGGCCTCGATATCTTCTTTCCTCGCCCTGGCGAGGCCGCAGATCGTGGGTCCATCGAGGCTCTCCGCGATGAGCTTGACGCTCTCGAAATCTCCAGGGCTCGAGATCGGGAAGCCGGCTTCGATGATGTCCACTCCCAGCCGTTCGAGCTGGCGGGCGATCACCAGCTTCTCTTCCACGTTCAGGCTCGCGCCCGGACTCTGTTCCCCGTCTCGCAGGGTGGTGTCGAAGATCTTTATTTTTCTCATGGTTTCAGGGTTCCAGTTTTTCCGGTCCGTTGGAACTGCGCTATTGCACTCTCAGACGCTCAAAATTCAAAAAAAAAACCCGCTCACCTTCAGAAGGCGGCGGGTGGTGAAATCGTATCTGGCGTTTTACGATCTACCCGCCTCGCTAATAAGCAGGATCAAAAGCAGAATACTGAGTAGGGATGTCCGGCCGTAGTCAGCTTGCGAAACACTGGCGAAGCGATGCCCCAGGCCTTTTCGCACACTCTTGCTGATGGTCTTTCTTGCGGCTTCGAACATGATTCTCACTGTTTCGATCAGTCGTAAAGTTAAACGCAGATCTTATTTGCATAAGCAGGTCGTGTCAAATTTTAAAGACCTTCGCCCTTTTAGAGAAGGTTCTTTTCAATTGTATAAATCGCTCATCAGCTTGCTGAATTCGTCAAAGCCGAGTGTCAGCGAGTCTGTCCCGGGACTTTCATTTCCGCTCTGGCGTACGTCAACCACCAACCCGTGGGCTCCAAAAGCCCGAGAGGCGCTCGCCAGCGGCAGGACGAGTCCGCTGTGGTCGATGGCCCTGGATGGATCGATCAGAACCGGGAGGTGGGTCATCTGCCGGATGCTCGCCACCGTGCCGAGGTCGAGGGTATTGCGGGAGTTCCGCTCGTCGATCCTTGTTCCGCGCTCGCAGAGTATGACCTGTTGATTCCCCTGTACGAGTACGCACTCGGCGGCCTCCAGGAACTCGTCATTGGTTGCCGACAGTCCCCTGCAGAGTACGATGGGGCGGCCTGTCTTGCCGGCCTCCTCGAGGAGGCTGAAGTTCTGCATATTGCGCGGGCCGATTTTCAACAGGTCCGCCAGCTGGGCCGCCTGGGCTACATCCAGCACGGACTCGATCTCGGTCATCACGGGCAGGCCAAAATCCTTGCCGGCGGTGGTCAGCACATCGAGGAGGTTGAAATTAACCCTTCGTGTTTTGAAGGGCGAGTCGCTCGCTTCGAGGCAGCTGCCGTGCAGCACCATCGCCCCGCATTCGCTCACCTGGCGGGCGTGGGCTCCGATCTGGTCCATCGACGAGATACAATCGGGGCCGGCGAAGACGACGTATTCAGAACCGCCGAGCTCCGTTTCGCCGAGCCTGAGGATGGTGCCTTCCGGTTTGATGGAGAGATCGGTCAGGTTCCTGCCCTCGCCATTGCCGCTGTCGGCCGGGGCAACGGCCTCTGCTGGAGCGGGCGCCGCCACAGCTTCCTCTTCAATGTCTGTCTTCTCGGGAACCCTGGAGCGGGTCGAGGGCCTGGTCTTGTCGTGGCGTTCGCGCGGGTAGGTTCCGAGGATTCTCAGGTAATTTGTCGCGCCGCTCAGCCGGACGAGAGCCTCCTGGATCTTCGGGTCGCTCGCATTGCCCTCGAAGTCCAGGTAGAAGATGTAGGTGAAGGGCGAACCCTGCATGGGCCTCGACTCGAGCTTCGTCAGGTTGATCTTGTGTTCATCCAGGATGGCCAGCGCCTTGAGCAGGGCGCCCTCGTGATGCCCGGTCGAGAGAACGAGCGAGGTCTTGCAGGGAACCCTGCTGTCGACCTGGCTGGGCCGCGGCGCGACGACGACGAAGCGAGTGAAATTCTCACGCTGGTTGGCGAGATTTCGCTTCAGCACCTTCAGCCCGTAGATTCTTCCAGCCTCCTCGCTGGCGATGGCCGCCTGGGAGGGGTCAGCCTCCGCGCTGATTTTCTTGGCCGCCTCCGCGGTGTCCATGTAGGTCTCCTGGTCACAGTTCTTGAGCCTGGAGAGAAAATCGGAGCATTGGGCCAGCGCCTGGTAATGCGAGTAGATGCGCCGAATCGTCGACAGGGGGGCCTTCTCGACGCCCAGGAGGCAGTGCTGGACGGGGAAGACCTCTTCTCCCACGATGTTGAGCTTGGTGGCCAGGAGGAGGTCGTAGACCGCGTTGATGCTGCCGGCCGTGGTGTTTTCAATCGGCAGCATGGCGTAGTCCGCCTGGCCGTTCTCGACGGAGGCGACCACGTCGGCGAAGCTCTTGTAGCCTTCGAAGGAGCAATTGTCGAGCTGGCCGCGGAAGAATTTTTCACCGGCCAGGAAGCTGTAGGCACCCTCGACTCCCTGGTAGGCGATGCAGAGCATCTTCTCGGTGGAGGGGTTGAGGTTGTTCTGGAGGAAGGACTCCTGGGAGCGTACAGAGTCCTCGATGATCTCGTGGAAGACACGAGTCACGAAGTGGGCATCGAGGCCGAGCTTACGGCCGGCCTTGATGAGTGTATCGAGGACCTCGCCTTCCCTAGCGGGGTCGCGAAGGTCCAGTCCTCTTTCGAGCTTGTCCTCGATGACCTTCCGGCTGACAGTCCTCCTCTTCGCGAGCAGCTCGAGAAGGCTCTTGTCGAGACTGTTGATGTCTTTTCGGCATTGGTCGAGATCCATCTTCAGACCTCCCTGATCCAATCGAAGGGATCTTCCCGGTCGCCGGTCTGGATGTCTCGAAGGACCTTCAGCAGTTCGCCTCGGAGTTCTTCCGTTTCGAGCAGCTTGACCTGGTCGTTGTAGACGATCTCCCGAACGCTCAGCAGGGTCCAGGCAGTCCCGGTGCAGAACATTTCCACGCCATCCTCGATGACCTCCTGGATGGAGAGCGCCCGCTCTTCTACGTCAAGGTTGAGGAGCTCGCGCGCGATACGAAGCGTCGAGTCGCGGGTGATTCCCGGAAGGATCTGGCTGTCGAGGGGGGGCGTGACCAGCGCGCCGGACTTCAGCAATACGAAGGGGTTCGAGCCGCTGGTCTCGGTCAGGTATTTGAGATGGTGCGAGTCAAGGTAGAGAACATCATCGAAACCCTGGTCCTTCCACTGCTGCGCGACCCAGATGGCCCCGGCGTAATTCCCCATCGCCTTGGCGGAGCCCGTACCTCCGGGGGCTACACGGCCCTGCTCGAGCACCTTGAGGCGAACTCCCCGGGGGCTTCCCCCCCGGAAGTAGCTGCCTACGGGGCTGCAGAAAATATGCGTGGCGAATTGACTGCAGGGGCCAAGGCCAAGTTGCGGTTCTACGGCATGTTGCATGGGACGCAGATAGAGTGAGCCGTATTCCGGCGGAGGAACGAAGTGCTCATTGCGGCGCACCAGCTCAACGCAGGATTCGACGAATTGTTCGGTCGGGAAAGGGGGCATCATCAGCCTCTCGGCGGAGCTCTGCATCCGCCGGCCGTTGGCATCCGGCCTGAAAAGCAGGATCTTCCCGCCGGTTGTTCTCTGGGCCTTCAGACCTTCGAAAACTCCTACGCCATAAGACATTAGGGCCGCCGCGGGCGAGACCGTTATGTCTTCGAAGGGTATGTAGGCGCCCTCGTCCCAGACAGGATCTCTCTCAGTGTTACCGAGGCTTCTGTACATGAAGTCGGTTTCAGTGAGGGAAAAGGTCAGGGTTTCCCAGTCAGGAATTGGTTTGTTGTTCTGTCCGGTCATGATTCCGGGGCATCTGCGGCAAGGGTATGAAGGCGTCCGATAAGAAAAAACAAAGACCGATGATTATACGGCTTCATTTCAGTCTCTGGCAAGATAACCCAACCTTGCCTTGCGACCTGGAAGGTCCGGATAAGTCACGCTGGTGCCGATAAGAACGGATAATCGCCGCTCCTCGGTTTAAACCAGACCTTCTTTCCTTATTTCGGCCCGAGTCTTGTGTAACATTTGCACCGTATCTTGATTACCTTGGGCAGCAGGACTCGACTGGGCCCGGAACTTCCATGATTTCTATTGGCGGAACCAGATGAACAGCAACCGGTCAGGGACATCCTGGGGCTTCACAAGGCATGTCGCCTTCGAGATTCTCAAGACATTCTCCTTCTCGCTGCTCGTTCTCGAGCTGAGCTACTCCCTGTTCATCTCGATCATGGTGGCGGAGCGCTACAATCTCGATCTGCCCCTGGCCCTGCCAGTCATGTGGTTTACCGCCGCGGGTCTGCTCAGCGACAGCCTGCCGCTGGCGCTGATGTTCGCCTCGAGCCTGGTGTATGGGAGGCTGGTCGCTGATCGTGAGATCATGGCGGCGAGGAGCTTCGGCATGTCGAACCGGAAGATCCTCCTGCCGGTATTGATCCTCGGGGTCGCTTTCACGGCCTCGGGATATTTCATCAACGGGTATCTCGTCCCCCTGATGAAGCACAAGAGAAACAATGTGAGCAGCCTGCTCATCGACCAGTTCCGAGCCCTGGGCAAGGGGCAGAACCGGGACTTCCGCTTTGGCAACCTCAACCTCTGGATCATGGAGCACGAGGGGCGGAAGCTGAAGGGCGTCTTTGTCGGTCCCAGGGCGGACTCCGACTCCGATGAAATCCTGAGCCAGGAGAAGCTCGATGAGCTTGACCTCGTCTCTTACCCATACTGTATCTATGCAGGGGAGGGTACGATCCTCTTTCCTGAGGAGCTCAGGTTCAGGAGAGCCTCGGCCGAGGCCTCTCGTTCCCCGGGGGCTTCGGCTGAACTTCATCCTGAATCCCTTGCGGGACAGATCATCATCGAGCTGAGGAACGTGAGCATCTTCTATTCGAGCGAGCTCCATCCCGGCGGCTCGAGCTCGTTTTTCCAGCGCATGCATCTCGACCAGTGGACCATTACCTTCGATCCGGCCAGCAAGGCGAGGAGGGCGAAGAAGGGCAAGGAGCTCAACAATTGGGAGCTTGGCTCCCTGCTGGCGATGGCGCAGTCCGATTCCGATGGCGAGACCGGCGGGCGTTCGCCCGGGGAGATCGGCCGGCTTGAGCTTGAATATCACGGCCGGTTCGCCCGCATGCTGAGCTGTGGTGTCTTCGCTCTGATGGGGGGGCTGATCGCCCTCTATCTGAACTCCGGCAACAGGCTGCTGCCCTTCTTTGTGTCCTGCGCAATCGTGCCGACCGTTTTTTATTCGGGAACCGCCATCGGGCAGCTTGCCGGGGATAAGGGTTTTTACCCCTGGTTGTTTATCCAGGCAGGCAACGTGGTTCTCTGCGTTGCCATGGCCTGGGGGCTGTGGCGTCTTGAAACGAGGGTAGGCAGGTAGGGTGAGCATGTCCATCTTCCAGAAGATCAAGACGAATTGCCCGGAGCTGACCGGCAGGTTTTCGCCTACCCTTGATCTCTACATCCTGCGCATGTTCCTGGCGGTCTACGTGGTCAACCTTTTCAGCTTCTGCCTGATCTTCGTATTGATCGACCTGGTCGAGAATCTCGATAACTTCAATCGCCAGACGGGCTCCCCCGGCGAGCTCTTCCAGTTCGTGCTTCGCTATTACAGCATCAACCTGCCAATTGTTTTCTGCCAGGTGCTCGGCCCCATCGTCTGTCTCACCTCCGGGATCTTTACCCTGACACTGCTGCAGCGATCCAACGAGCTGATCCCCATCCTTGCGAACGGCCGCAGCTATCGAAGGCTCTTCGTGCCGGTTCTCTTCGCCGCCTGCCTGGTCTCGGCGGGTACCTACCTGGTCCAGGACTATTGGCTGCCGGGCACCCGGGAGGCCTTCAGGGAGATGGCCAGCAAGCGCAAGGGGCGCCTCGAGAGCCGGGACCTGAAGTACGAGGACACGCAGAAGGGCATCCTGATTCTCATCAAGCGCTACCTCATCAACGAGAAGCGGGCCGAGGGAGTTCTCGTTCTGCCGACCAATCCGGGGAAGGGGCCCGATTCCGTCATTTCCGCCCGGCAGATGGAGTGGGTGCAGCCCAGCCAGGGACGGGGCTACTGGCTGATGAAGAGGGGCTGGATTTCTCTCTATGAGCCCTTTGAATTCCAGGCGGGAAGCCAGAGGTCGCGCCTGGTGACGGTACCCCAGCCGGAGGTCGAAGGGGGGGCGGATCGATTGTCGGAATCCTTTATCGAGCAGGCCCTCGAGACAGTCCTCTCGCCGGAGGACCTGGAGGTGCGCGAGGCGGAGGTGGCGCATATGAGGCTCGCCGATCTGAGACGGAAGATGAGAGACACCGACGACCGGAGTTGGAGAAGCAAGTACTATTCACGGCTGTTCCATCCGGTTCATAACGTCCTGCTGCTGCTGTTGGGGCTTCCGGTTATCGTCTATTTCGGAACCAGCAATGTCTTCCTCGGCGCTTTTCTCTCCGCCTGCCTGGGGACAGTCTATTTTGTTACCGGGGCTTTCTGTCAGCAGCTTGGGGCCCAGGGAGTTCTTCCAGCGGCGATCGGCTCGGCGCTGGGTCCGCTTCTATTCTTCGCTCTCTCCATGACCTGGTGGCGGGATCTTCGCAGCTAGGTCGACTGGCGCTTGCGTTCTCGTTCAAGGTTGGTTATGACGGCCGTAGCGGTTTTTCCGCCAGCATCGCGGCCCTGGCGCCGGCGCTGCCCGGCCTTCCGGCTGGAGGGCTTGCGTTAAGTTGAATGAAGAGAGAGTGAAATTAGCGGAGAGAGCAGATGGATTCCTTTCAGGTGATTCTTGCGCAGTGGGCCGGAGGTGTCGGCATCGCCTTCGCTGATGGAGTTTTCCTCAGCGATCTCGCCCAGCTTTCTTTCGATTCAATCCTGGCACCCATAATGAAAATATGGGGAGGACTGCCCGGCCTTGTCCAGGCGCTGGTCCTCGTTGTTCTTTCGATCGTCTGCGCGAAGCTTGCTGACTGGATTCTTTCGGGCTATGTAAGCCGCCTGGTCGGTAAAACCGAGACAACCATCGATGACAAGCTCGTTGAGCTGATGCATCGCCCGGTCTTCCTGGTTGTCCTCTTCCTGGGGCTTGGAATGGCGGCGGAGCAAGCCGGTCTGCCTGAGAACGGACTCTGGGTCACCAAGGCTATTCTCAAGACCCTGGGAATCATCGTCCTCGTCCTGTTCGGGATACGGGCCTCTCGCCTCATCCTGGATGCCCTGAGCAGGAACCAGGATCGTTTTCATCTCATCCAGTCGCGAACGCTTCCGCTTTTTCACAACGTCTCCCTGCTGGTCATCATCGGGGCGGCGGTTTATTTCCTTTTTCTCTCCTGGGAGATCGATCCCACCGCCTGGCTGGCCTCGGCGGGAATCATCGGCCTGGCGCTGAGCTTCGCGGCCAAGGACAGCCTTGCGAACCTGTTCGCGGGAGCCTTCATCCTGGCGGATGCTCCCTACAAGATCGGTGATTTTGTCGTGCTCGATAGCGGTGAGCGCGGCCGGGTAACCCATATCGGTCTGCGCAGCACTCGTATGCTGACCCGGGATGATGTGGAGATCACCATTCCTAACGCGGTGATGGGCAATTCGAAGATTACCAACGAGAGCGGAGGTCCCTACGAGAAGGAGCGCATCCGGGTAAAGGTAGGGGTGGCTTATGGTACCGATGTCGACCGGGTGGAAGAGCTGCTGATGGGCATCGCGGTCTCTCATCCGGAGATCATGCAGGAGCCTGAGCCGCGGGTGAGATTCAGGGCCTTCGGAGATTCGGGCCTGGATTTTGAGCTCCTCGGCTGGATCCAGGAGCCCGTGCTGCGCGGCAGGCTGCGTCATCTGCTGTGCAAGGAGATCTACAAGGCCTTCGCGGAGGAGGGAATCGAGATTCCCTATCCGAAGCGGGATGTCTATCTGCACGGGGACGCTGGAAGTTCAGCGGGCGATTGAGGCCGGCTCTTCTTTCAGTCCAGCGCCTCTCGCACAGCCGCGACGAGGCTCTCGGTGCCGGGGCTCGCGGCCTGGGCGGAGACCTCCAGGCCCTCGCTCCTGACCGCCGCGCTGGTGGTCGGTCCCAGTGAGACAATCTTGACCGAGGGGGACTCGAGCAGCTTCCTGCCCCTGGCGCCGCAGATTCCGAGGAAACCGCTGAGAGCCGAGGGGCTGGCAAAGGTGACCGCATCGGGCTGCTCATCCCGGTCGAGGGCCTCAAAGAGTTCCTCGGCCCGGGCCGGGTCTTCCTCCAGGGTCTGGTAGATGGGGACCGAGGTGACACGGGCTCCCGCCTCCTTCAGCGCCGCACCGAGCTCAGGCCGGGCAATGTTCGAGCCTGGAAGAAGCACCAGGCTGTCTTCGCCAAGCAGTTCCTTTTCGATGAGCTCGCGGGCGAATCCGGCTCCGCTCGAGGTTCCGGCCACCAGGGAAGGAACGATTCCCGCCTCCTTCAGGCGTTCACCTGTGGCGGCCCCGATCGCCGCCACGGTGCAGTTGGAAAGCCAGGAAGCCGCCGGGAAGCCGGCCTCAGAGCAGAGCGCCTCGAAGGAGTCCGCGGCTATTCGGCTGGTGAAGATCACGTGGCTGAAGTCGTCTTTTCTCGCGATCGTCTCTTCCCATGGGCCGGTATCTGCCGGTCTCGAAAAACGGATCGAGGGAACCCTGAAGACTTTCGCGCCGAACTCCTCCAGCCTGGAGCTCAGCTCCGCCGACCTGGATTCGGGGCGGGTTACGACGATGGTCCGGTCCTGGAGGGCTTCTTCGTTCATTGCCCACCGTTGTCCTGGTTTTCGATGAGGGCCGATCCGCCTCCTTCGAGGAGCTCATCAGCCAGCTCGGTTCCCAGCCGCGGTCCATCAACGATGGAACCCTCTCGTTTCGCCCGCAGGCAGGTGGATCCATCTTCGCTGGCGAGAACTCCCTCGATTACGATGCTGGCACCCTCGATGCGTGCCAGGGCGCCTGCGGCGACCTGGCAGCCTCCGCGAAGCCGCCGCAGGAAGGAACGCTCCGCCAGGATCGCTTCATGGCTGGGCTGGTCATCCAGAGCGAGCAGCTGCGCACGGAAGCGGCCATCATCTTTTCTGCAGACCAGGGCGAGAGCTCCCTGTCCCACCGCGGGCAGGATGACGGAGGTGTCTACCAGCTCTGTGATGAGATCCTCTTTGCCGAGCCGTTTCAGGCCGGCCTGGGCAAGGATGGTGCCTGCGAGTTCTTCCCGCTCGATTTTCTCCAGCCGCGTGTTGACGTTTCCGCGCAGGGGTACGATCTCGAGGTCTGACCGCCAGGAGAGCAGCTGCGCCTTGCGGCGCGGACTCCCGGTGCCGATCCTTGCACCGGACCCGAGCTCGGAGAGGTTCTCTCCCGATGCGCTGACAAAGGCATCGAGCGGACTCTCCCTGGGAGGTATCGCGATGATCTCGAGATCCGGATGATAATCCGATGGAAGGTCCTTGAGGCTGTGGATGGCTCCATCCAGCTCTCCAGCCAGCAGCGCTTCGTCGATCTCCCGGCTGAAGACGCCTGTGCCGATCAACGGAATCTCCTGCTCGGGGAAATTTTCGGCGCTGGTCTTGATGACCGCGATCTCGGGCTCGAGGGCGGCATCGGCCGACAGGAGGGCCTGTCGAACCCATTCAGCCTGCCAGAGAGCCAGGGGGCTGCCCCTGGTGCCGAGCCTGAAGGTTCGCGAGCTCATTCTTGTCGATTCTCCATGAGGGCGTGAGAAGATGACTGCCAGGCCGGTAAGAACCGTTCCCGGTAGGCGTATCTCAACCTGTTCTTACTTGGGCAGGAAGAGTTTTTTCAGGAACGCTGTCTCATCCTCGCTGAGCCCCTGCATATCGCGGATCGACTTCAGGCGTTCAATCGGGAAGTAGATCAGCTTGTTGACAAGGCTGCGCGTAAGCTTGTCGACCGCTTCGTGTTGCTCGGGCGGGAAGCTCTCCAGCGTGTTCTGCAGCTCGCCTCTGCGGATGATCTCGAAGCGCTCGATGAGATGGCGAATCACGGGGTCCACCTCGAGATAGTTCAGCTGACTGTAGAATATGTCGATCTGTTTATTGACGATCTCTTCCGCTTTCGAGAACTGTTCGTGGCGGCTGGAGAGATTGCCCTGGATCACGCTGTTGAGGTCATCGATATTGAAGAGGTGAAGATTTTCGAGCTCCCCGCTTCGCGGTTCGATATCTCGCGGCACTGCGAGGTCGATGATGACCAGCGGCCGCGAGTCTCTCTGTTTCTGGATCTCGCGCAGGGTCTCGGCGGTGAGGATCGGCTCGACCGAGCTGGTCGAAGAGATGACGAGTTCAGCGGAGGTGATCGAGTCTGGGAGGTCGTCGCCAAGGGCGATGACCCTGGCCTGGAGCTCGCCGGTCTCGGGCTTGATTTCTTCGAGCATCGCCTCTGCGGACTCGGTGGTTCGGTTGACCACTGTAAATTTTCGCAGGTCATGTTCGATGAAGGCCCGGGCCGTCAGGCCGGCGACCACCCCGGACCCGATGAGGAGAGCCTCTTTTCCTTCAAGATTCCCCAGAACCTCTGAGGCCAGCCGGAGGGCCGCCTGCCCGGGAGTGATGCACCCTTCGGATATCGAGGTGGAGGTTCGGACCTTCTTGCCGACCTTGAGCGCCTCGGGAAAGAGACGCCTGAACATTTTCCCACTGGCGCTGTTTTTTTCCGAGAGCGCGTACGCTTCCTTGAGCTGCCTGAGGATCTCTGTCTCTCCGATGATCATTGAGTCGAGTCCGCCGGCTACCCGGAAGAGGTGCTTGACGGCGTTTTCCTGCCGGTGGAGATAGAAATGATCATCACCGCCGGAATTCACGTTGTCTTCGCCAAGGTAGAAGCTGGTCAATTGGCGGAAGGCGTTGTCTTCCTCGTTGAGATTCCTGGCCAGGCCGCTGGAGGCGGGAATGACGCTGTAAAACTCAGTGCGGTTGCAGGTCGAAAGGATGAGGTGTTCGGAGTCAGCTATCTCGGAGCTGATCCTCTCCAAGGCCTGCTCAGACTCTCCAGATGAGAGCGACCACCGTTCCCTGATGCCCACAGGTGCTGTTTTATGATTCAGTCCGAATACGATGAGTTCCATCGGAGCTCGCTAGTGAAACCTGGATGTTTGGTTATGCCTGTGACCTCTGAGACCTCACGGATGGGACCGCAAGGAGAGGCGATCTTTTAGCATAACAGGAAAAAAGTCGCATTTAGCCTTTGTTTTGGCGCCGCAGCCATAAAAACCGGCGGAAGCGGCTGAAGGAGTTCCGAGCCGGGGACAGGTTTATCGGATGAAGGGGGAACGTGGTTCTCAGGCTCGGGCGCGGCGGGGGCGGGGCTCCCGGAATTTTCCTGGAGATTGATTTGATTCCAGGCAGTCGATTTTCTTGACCTGTCCAGTTAGAGAGACCATAAAGGCAGGTCATGAAGAAGTCTGAGGCAGAGGAAAACGTGATGGGTGAACATAAAACAGGATCGTCCCGTTTCCTGGAGGCCGCGCGCTGCCGCAATAGCGGGCGCCCCCCGGTCTGGTTGATGCGACAGGCCGGGCGCTACCTGCCGGAGTACCAGGAGATCAAGAAGAACCATTCCTTTGTCGAGATGTGCTCAGACCCGGAGCTCGCGTTCGAGGTTTCGATGCAGCCCTACCGGCTGTTCGGCCTTGATGCCGTGGTGGTCTTTTACGACATCCTCTTCCTGGCCGAGGCCATGGGAGCACCGCTTGAATATAATCCCGGGCCAAGATTTCTCGAGCCCCTGAGGACAGCGCAAGCCATCGCCGCCCTGGAAGATCCGGACCCTGCCGGGCATACGGCGCCCGTGCTGGAGACCATCGCGCGGCTGCGGGCGGAGCTTCCCCCGGAGGTCGCCGTGCTTGGCTTCGCCGGATCGCCGTTCACCATGGCCGCCTATCTCGTGGAGGGGAATTTCAGCCGAAGCGGGGAATGGATCAAGCGTCTGATGAACCAGGATCCGGAGCTGCTGCATGCCCTGCTGGACTCCCTCGCAAGAGCTACCGGGAGCTATCTGCGCGCCCAGCTGGAGGCCGGAGCCGATGCCGTCCAGCTTTTTGATACCTGGGCCGGCCTGCTGAGCGGGGAAGACTATCGACGCTTTGCGCTGCCGTACCAGGAGGCGGTCTTTGCCGCGATCGCCGATTCGGGAGCCCCGGCGATTCTCTATGTCAACGGAGCCTCCCATCTTCTCGATGAGATGTCCGCGAGCGGCGCGGGGGTGCTCAGTATCGACTGGCGGACCGGTCTGCGCGAAGCGCGCGGACGGCTTGGGCCGGAGATCGGTCTTCAGGGGAACCTCGATCCCTCGCTCCTGTTTGGAAAGGCTGAGAATGTTCGAATCAAGACAGATGAAATCCTGGATGAGATGTCAGGAGATCCGGGCTTTATCTTCAACCTCGGACACGGGGTGCTGCCTGAGACCCCGGTAGAATCTGTCCGGGCCCTGGTGGAAACGGTGCAGGCGCGCGCTGGATAAAATGAAACGGAAGGATGAGCTGACGATGGATTCAAGTGCTGATATGTTCGAGCGGGCGCAGCGGGTGATCCCCGGCGGAGTCAATTCCCCGGTGAGGGCTTGCGTCTCGGTGGGCGGGAAGCCGGTCTTCTTCAGGGAGGGCCGAGGCAGCCGCCTGGTCGACGTCGATGGCCGGGAGTATGTTGATGTGATGGGCTCCTGGGGACCGCTGATCCTCGGGCACGCGCATCCTGACGTTGTCTCAGCCGTATGCGACGCGGCCCGGGGCGGCACCAGCTTCGGAGCCTGTACCGCCGCCGAGGTGGAACTGGCGGAGCTGATCACCTCGCGTTTCAGCTCGGTTGAGAAGGTGCGGCTGGTCAGTTCCGGGACCGAGGCGGCCATGTCGGCCCTGCGTCTGGCACGCGGAGTTACCGGCAGAGACGAGGTTGTCAAGTTCGCCGGTTGCTACCACGGCCACGCCGATTCCTTTCTCATCCAGGCCGGCTCCGGAGCCCTTACCCTCGGGGTTCCCTCAAGTCCCGGGGTTCCCGCCGACCTGGCGAAGCTGACCCGCCTGGCACGCTTCAATGATCTTGATAATGTACGGAAGATCTTTGAGGAGGCGGGAGCATCGATCGCCGCTTTGATTGTGGAGCCGGTCGCCGGAAACATGGGAGTGGTGCCGCCGGCTGAAGGTTTCCTGGCCGGTCTGCGGGAGATCTGCGATGAACACGCCGCCTTGCTCATCTTTGACGAGGTGATCACCGGCTTCCGGGTGAGTGCGGGAGGCGCCCAGGAGCGCTACGAGGTCGTCCCTGACCTGACGGTTATGGGCAAGGTTGTCGGCGGAGGATTACCGGTGGGAGGCTTCGGCGGTCCGGCGAAGCTCATGGACCAGATCGCCCCCGAGGGACCGGTCTACCAGGCGGGTACCCTGTCGGGGAACCCGCTGGCTACCGCGGCCGGACTGGCGACCTTGAGGGCGCTTGGCGGGGAGGGAATCTACGAAGTCCTCGAGCGTTCAGGCGCGGCTCTTGCCGCCGGGCTGGAGGCAGCGATCGCATCCGCTGGAGTGACGGCGGGGGTTCAGCGGGTCGGTTCGATGATGACGCTCTTCTTCAACGAGTCGCCGGTAGCTAGCCTGGATTGCCTGGATGGTGTTCGTACGGATCTCTACGCCAGGTTTTACCAGGGCATGCTCGAGGCGGGAGTCACCCTGCCGCCGAGCCAGTACGAGGCGTTCTTTGTCTCAACGGCGCACAGCGAAGAGGATATCGGCAAGATCTCGGCGGCCGCGGAGACCGTGCTCAGCTCTCTTGCCGGGGCCTGAAGCCCGGCTGGCGCCGCGGGGTTTGCTTCGGCCGGAGATTCTCAACTATAATCGTCGCTGTAGATTCACCTCCCGGGGTGTCCCGGCAACCCGGATGTCCCATTCGCCTGGAGAACAGACAGATGCCTGATCAACTTCAAAAAGCCGGCGGGAATCTCGCCGGTTCAATTCATCGAGGCCTCCTGGCCGGCTTCCTTCTTGTCGTAGCGGTCCAGCTTCCGGTCTTTTCCCAGGCTGAAGGAGGCAAGGATTCCGTTCCAAAGCCTTCCTATGACCTGGTTGGCTGGGGGCAACTCAAGCCCGTCAAGGGCAATGAAGGGTTTTACGATTTCTCCTGCACAGCGCGCGAAAAAGGCCGCTGGAAGAAGCAGAAGGTCTTCGTGAAGCTCTCCGATGGCCTGAAGGTGCTGGCCGACCGCAGGGTCAAGCTGACCGAGTTCAAGAAGGATGACAAGGCGTACGTGCTCGGAAAGAATCGTGAGGATACCAGTGTCAGTCCCATGGGGCTGAGCTTTACGGACTACCGGATCATCGGGGTGCAGGCCGTGCTCAAGGGCAGCGGCATCAAGGTCAACAAGGACTACCGTGATCGCAGGGACAAGGCCGTCAGGTGGCTTGACACGCAGGTCGAGACCAGCGACGGCCAGCTCAAGGTCACCTTCTTCGAGCAGAAGGGTTACCGGGTGGAGGCGGACAAGAGGACCCTGTTGATCCACCGCGCGCCGGCCGAGGCAGAGCTCATCACCTCCAGCTCCAGGGGGATCTACGCCTTCGTGCTGGGAAAGAAGAGCGAGGATCATCCCGATACCGGCAAGAAGTCGGACAAGAAGAAGTCGGTCTTCTCCACCAATAGGGTGATTGTCCTGGACCTCACCGCGCTCAAGCTTGGCCTCTACCAGAAGCTCTACAATTGAACCGGAGCCTGCCCCGGCTGCAGCATCAGCCGGATTGGAGGAAGTTTCCGAGGTGCTGGTTGATCTGGCCGGTCTCGAGGAGGAAAGCATCGTGCCCGTAGCGGCTCTCCATCAGCTGCAGGTCCACCTCCAGCCCGGCCTCGGTGAGGGCCGCGTGAAGCTCCTTCATGTGGGGACTGGGGACAAGGAAGTCCGAGTCGATCGATAGCAGCAGCACCCTGGTTTCGCAGTCGCTGAAGGCTGCGGCCACGGAGTCGTGCCCGGCGGCGATATCGAAGAGATCCATGGCCCTGGAAAAATACAGGTAGGTGTTGGGGTCGAAGCGGGCCACGAATTTCTTCCCCTGGTGGTCGAGGTAGGACTGCACCTGGTAGAGGCCCTCGAGGAAATGAGGACTGGGATCTTTAACATCCCGCCCGAAGCGTTCGTTGAACTCTTCGGGGGAGCGGTAGGTGATCATGCCGATCTTTCGTGCCAGGGCGAGTCCCGCCTCCGGGAAGCTGTTCTCATCGTAGAGTCCACCGGCGTAGCGAGGGTCAGAGATGATCGCATCGCGCTGGATGGAACGCAGGGCTATGGTGAAGCTTTCGCTCCTCGGTGGTGTCGCCAGGCAGATGGCACGGTCGACCTGCCGGGGGTGGTCCTGCATCCAGTGGAGGATGAGCATTCCTCCCATGGACCCACCGAGCAGGGTGACGGGCTGGTCGATTCCGAGGCCCTCGAGGAGCAGCCTCTGGGCCTCGACCATGTCCCTGAGGGTTACCTGGGGGAAGTTCGCGGCGTAGGGGGCTCCAGTGTCCAGGTTGAGGCTTGTCGGCCCGGTGGTTCCGTAGCAGCCTCCGACGATGTTGGCGCAGATCACGTGGTAACCGCCCACGCGCAGCGGTGATTCCTCACTGTAGAGTTCTTCCCACCAGCCAGCCTCCGGATTTTCCGCGGAGGAAAAGGCGTGGCTGGAACCGGAGAGCGCGTGCAGGATGACCACGACATTGTCGCCTCTCTCCGAGAGTTCTCCCCAGGTTTCGTAGGCGATCTCGAGCTCGGGCAGAATCTGTCCGTTCTCGAGAGGAAATTCTTTTTCCGAGCGCCATTTTTTTGCGGGAAGTGATTGTGCGACCATGATCCAGCAAAGAGTACCCAATGGAGCTTTACTTGTCAGCGAATCTCCCCGGGGAGCTTCATTTCTTTTACACGGAACTGTAAGGCATCGTGCTGGTCAGCTATACTGACACTATCAATGGAGGATGAATGGCTGATCCTATTCGAGAAAAAGTTACCGGTTACAGGCAGTTCCAGGGCGGGTGGGTTCATGAGACCGCCCAACTTGGCGAAGGCGTCGAGATTTCTCCCGGCGCGGTCATCGGGGCCTCCGTCACGGTGGGGGATGGGTGCCGGATTGGCGAGAACGCTGTGGTGAAGGGGCCCGCTGTTCTTGGCCGGGAGAACGTGATCTATCCCTGCGCGGTGATCGGCGGCGCTCCCCAGGATCTCAGCTA
>DCKY01000152.1:0-12341 GCA_002320775.1 Planctomycetes bacterium UBA1662 | reverse complement strand
ACCATCAACCGGGGAGCTCCCAAGGGTGAGAGACTCACCAGGATCGGCAATGACAACCTCTTGATGGCGGCCTGTCACGTGGGACACGATTGCTGCGTCGAGGATAACTGCGTCTTTGCCAATTCAGTGCTGCTGGCGGGGCATTGTCATGTGCAGTCAAACTGCACCATCGCGGGGAACTCTGCCGTGGGTCAGTTCAGCACCCTGGGGAGATTTTCCTTCATCGGGGGACTCGCGGGAGTGCGCAAGGACGCTGAGCCCTTCCTGAGGCACGATCGACGTTCTGATTCCATCAGCGCGACCCCTTTCTCTGTGAACACGGTGGGGGTGTCTCGCGGTGGTTTCAGCGAGGAGGCGATCTCCGCGCTGAAGAAGGCCTTTTCTCTTCTCTTTCGTAAGGAGCGAGGTTCTCCTCTCGATGTCCGCTGCGCCCTGCTTGCCGAGAAGGGGTTGCTGACTGAAGAGGTAGAGGAGCTGGTCGAGTTCATGCGGCGCAAGGCCGCCGCGCCTTCCGGCCGCCAGCTCGACTTAAATCGTCACTGAGCGTCCGCCTCCGCACCGCTTGAGAGCAGGGGGCCGCTTGCGCGGTCAGGCTTTCTCACCTGTTCTTGCCGCCCTGGCCTCCTCCGCGCCCCCGGCGGCGTCTGCGGCGTCTGCGTCGTTTCGGGGTTCTGCCTGTCGAGTCCTCAGGATCGCCGTTTTGAGCCCTTTTTGCCTGTCGCCTGCGTTCATTTTTCTGGACGACCCGGCTCCATTCCAGCAGCATTTCCGGCCGCTTGCCGGTCGACTCAACCTCGAGCTCGAGGCAGTCGAGAACATCTCGGGAGTAGTTCTTGTCGAGTTTCTTTCCCGGCGTTCGGGCTTTTTTGAGCAGGTGATTGAAGGTGCTGAGGTTTCTCGCGATCTGCAGGATCCTCTCGGTGTCCCGCCGGGAGACCTGGATGGCTGCCGTACTCTTCTGGAAGTTATTGCGCAGCTGCTTCATGGCCAGCGGAGAGATCCTCTGGTTCGCTTCCCAGAGTTCCTCCTCGGTGAAGAGGGTGGTGTAGAGGAGCATGGAAAGGGAGATGGGCGAGGAGAACTCGCTGCCGCCGCGAACGCGGGAGTCGAGAGTTTCGATTCTACGCCAGAAAGGATGAGCGCTTCCCGAGTCCAGCAACTGAGCGTGAAGAACAGGCAGCAGGTCGCTCATGAGATGTGCCTGGAGAATGGCTTTGAAAAAAGGCGTGGCCGAGCCGCTGCGGAGATCCTTGAGCAACTCCTCGAGGAGGCGGGAAGAATTGGCCTGCAGGATGTCTGAGTGATTTCGAATGATCGAGTCCATTGTCCGGTCTTCAATTCTGAAGCCCGTCCGTGCCGCATGGCGCAGGGCTCTCAGCATCCTGACGGGATCTTCGGCAAAGCTGAGGTCCGGATCCGAAATCATGCGAACGATTTTCGACTTGAGATCCTTGACTCCATCGACGTAGTCGAGAACGGAAAATGTTTTGAGGTCGTAGAAGAGGCCGTTGATGGTCAGGTCCCTGCGCCGGGCATCTTCCTGGGGAGTTCCATAGGCGTTGTCTCTGAGAATGATTCCGCTTTCGGAGCGGACGATTCCCTTGGTTGATTTTTCGGCCTTGGCCGCGCTCTGGCGGAAGGTGGCGACCTCGATGACTTTTCCATCGTGAAAGTAGATATGACCGATTTTGAAACGCCGGCCAATGATCCTGCAATTACGGAAAATTTTCCTGAGTCTCGATGGCGTCGCATCGGTGGCGATGTCGTAATCCTTGGGCACCTTGCCAATGTAGAGATCTCTGACCGCGCCTCCAACCAGGTAGGCTTCATGGCCGTGCTTGTTCAGACGATGCATGACCCTGATCGCATCCTTGTCGATATTCTTCCGGGAGATAGGATGTTCGGCGCGCGGGATGATCTTCTCATAGAGAGGAGCTCCTGCGCTGTCGGTGTTGGGACGTTTGTTTTTCAAGGCCACGATATAGGTCCGCCGCCGCGGCGATCATATTGCTTCGGTTTGTGAAGAGGGGTGATGGTATCAGGGGCTTGCACTGAACTCAATCCCGTCCGATCTGGCAACGGCCAGCTTCTGCAGCGGGCCTGAAACTATTTTTTTACTCATAAGTCGAGCAAATCAGCCATCCATCGTTGATGGGGAGAAAATGGGTCCTTGACTGGACTACATCTTGTAGTAGTGTGACGTTTCTCGCGGATTATGTAGTGCTATTCGGGAGAATCTCCCACGAATGTTTTTCGTTCGGTGAGGTTGGCCGGTTGAAGGAGTTTCGGTTGGGCCGGTAATTTTACAGGTCCCCCAGTTACTCGGCTTTCAAGATCGGCTGGGAGATTTTGTTGCGAGTTCATCTCTGTGCGGGCCGCATATGCCGGCCGCCGCTGGTCTTCTTCGAGGGTTGAGACACCCCCGGGCGCCGGCGCCACAACGGGATGCTCGGTTGGTTGGAGTTTTTTTGGAGGGTGGCTTCTCGGGGCCGCGAGTTGATCGGACCCCGATGCGAGGATGGTGTCGCTTTAGTGGTCGGTGCCGGTTTGCATGAGCCTCCCCGCATTTAAGCGGAGGTGAAGAGAATCGAGTTAGCCTGTTAGGATACCGTCCTGGCGTGCAGGTATGGTTTGCGATGAAGCGCGGACCCTGAAGATCGAGATGCGAAGAGGAAAAATCGTATCGCTCTCGGCAACCTGGACGCGGAGGCCGGTTCTTCTCCTGGTGGAGAGAAACGGGCTGGTGGTTTAGAGATAAGGAAGCTGAAGGAAGCTGGTGGTATTCAAGAATTCCCGATGGTTTTTCCAGCGGGAGAGTCGCTCAGTCTCTGGTGTTCTTCTCGAATGCCGAGGCCTGGCCCGGCGGCGCATTCTTTAAGAGATGGACCTGGGAATTGGAG
This sequence comes from Planctomycetes bacterium UBA1662, assembly GCA_002320775.1. Lineage (GTDB taxonomy): Bacteria > Planctomycetota > UBA8108 > UBA8108 > UBA8108 > UBA8108. Next base: position 9,441 of record DCKY01000152.1, on the reverse strand, counting down.
AGGAAGCTTATGGGATTCGAAAGCCAGGAGGAGAGGGTGACGCAGGAACAATCAGTGGAGCTGTCGGGTTCTTCCAGTGTGGCCGTGGCTGAGGGGGGCGAAGGCGTCGAGGGGAAGAAGATCATCGAGGTGGGGGGGAAGCGCTTCGTACTTGATCGGAAGAAGGCGGAGGAGGTCTTCGCCGCGAAGAAGGTGATCAATGGCATCGATACGATGACCTTCAATCTTCTGCCGCTCAAATACCAGTGGGCCTACGATTTGTATCGTAATATGAAGGCGAACCACTGGGAGCCGGAAGATATTCCGATGAACAAGGATATCGAACAGTGGAGGAGCGCCGAGCAGCTCAGCGATTCCGACCGGTGGATTATCCGGATGGGAATCGGCTATTTCTCCGCGGCCGAGGGCATTGTCGGTGACAACATCATTCACGTCATTCGGGAGATGGTGACGGCTCCCGAGCTGAAGCTCGTTCTTGGCCGCCATGCGCACGAGGAGAACATCCATGCCGACTCGCTGCTCTATATGATCAGCTCGCTCGGAATCGATCCGCATGAGTGCGAGGCGATGTTTGTCGATGTCGAAAGTATTGGCGCGAAGAACGAGTTCGTGACGCGCATCTCCAAGGACCTGCGGCGGGACCTGGACATGACCAAGACCGAGAACATCCAGGAGCTGGCCAAGAACATGTTCGTCTTCGGTCAATGTATGGAGGGGACCCAGTTCTACGGTCTCTTCGGCATGATTCTCTCCCTGTGGCGTCAGAACAAGTTCCCCGGTATCGGTCAGATGTTCAGCTACACCCTCCGGGACGAATCCAACCATATCGAGCTTCTGAGGCAGTTGCTGATGCAGCTTGTTGAGGAAAACCCGGAGATCTGGACCAATGAGTTCAAGGATAGCCTGGTTGATCTGATGAGAACTGCGGTGGACCTTGAGAAGCAGTTTATCGATGATTGCCTGCCGGTAGAGTCTGTTGGACTCAACCGGGAAGACTTCAAGACCTATATTGATTTTATCGCTGACCGCCGGTTGGAGGGAGTTGGACTCCCTCTTCTGAACGAGGGAGTGAAGAACCCCTTCCCCTGGCTTGCAGAGATGATGGACATTAAAAAAGAGCAGAACTTTTTTGAACAACGCGTGACGGAATACCAGAAATCCTCAGCGTTGGTTAAACCCCAAGATGATAGTGATCTGTGAGAAAGAGGAGCGCCTCGATTGAGTAGAGGCGAGAGGTGAGAGAATATGAGCTACAGAAATTCGTCACTGCAACAGGACATCCTGCTGAAGCACTACGTGGATGAGCCTGAGGGCGCGCGGCCGGGGTTTAATTGGGGGGAGGCTCTCGATGAAGAAGGAGAACCTCTTGGTTCCAGGGGCGCCGTGCGCCTCTCTACTCCCCAGGGGGAGAGGGACCTGGCCTTCACCGAGGTGGCCGATGCGATCGGCAAGGCGCTTACCAGCCTGATCCTGGTGCAGAGTGAGACGGATAAGAGTGAGGCCAAGGTCTTCACGGCCGAGAATCGCGAATTCGTGGCGAGGATTACTCGCGAAGTTGCCTCGCACCTGGAGAAGGTCTATGAGACCAGTTCGCCTGGCCGACTGTCGCTCCAGGCGCTCAATCTCCAGATCGAGAAGGCCCTGGTCGAGAACAATGCCTACGATGTGGCCAGGAGCTTTGTGTTTCATAACGCGAGCAATCTGACTGGCGAGCGTTCAGAGGTGGCTGAGTTGCGGGTGATCCGCCGCAATACCCAGGTTGTCCCCTGGAACCCCGACAAGATCGAAGTAGCTGTCCGCAAGGCCTTTCTCTCCCAGCAGATGGATTCTTCGCCGGCCGTCGAGGTCGCGCAGGAGGTGACGTCGACGCTCCTCGCTACGGGCCAGTCTTTCATCCATATCGAAGAGGTGCAGGACATGGTGCAGGAGATCCTGATGAAGCAGGGTCACTACAAGGTAGCTGAGGCCTATATCCTCTACCGGGCTGAGCGCGCTCTCATGCGCCAGGACGAGCTGGAAGAAGCCGCGGAGGTCTCGGGTGAAGCTGAAGGCCAGACCTCGATGGTGGTTGTCACCCGCGAGGATGAGTCCACCTTCCTCTGGGATGGGGCGGACCTGGTGGCTCGTGTTCGTTTTGCCGCCATTGACCTCGACCTGTGCCTCAGCGAAGAGGAGATTGTTGCCGAGCTGCGTCGGTCGATCTTCGATAAGATTACCACCGAGAATCTGAAGACCACGGTCATTCTCAATGCAAAGGCTCTTATTGAGAGAGATGCCGACTTTGCATGCTTTGCCGGACGCATTCTCTGCAGCTACATCTACGAAGAGGTGCTCGGCTGGGATGTCCGGGAGGATGGCATCGGCAGCCTGAAGGAAGCCCACCAGAGATACCTTTCGAAATATCTCGAAAGGGGAATCGCCATTGGGCGCCTGTCGCCGGAGCTGCGAAAATACGACATTGAGAAGCTGAGCAAGATTCTCGACCCCACGGCTGATTTGTATTTCGATTACCTGGGTATCCAGACGCTCTACGACCGCTACCTGTTGGTGGACAAGAGCGAGGATGGTTCCGGCTCCCGAATGGAGACTCCCCAGATCTTCTGGTTGCGGGTATCCATGGGGCTCTGCCTGAATGAGGGAGAGCTCAAGGAAGACAAGGTGGCGGCCCTTTATGACCTGTACAAGAGTCGACGCTTTTGTTCATCCACCCCAACGCTCTTCAACTCAGGCACGCTGCATTCCCAGTTGTCCTCCTGCTATCTCTATTGGGTAGATGATTCGATCGAGAGCATTATGCAGCGGGGAATTGCGGAGAACGCCTATCTCTCGAAATGGGCCGGAGGGCTTGGCGGCAGTTGGACCTCGGTCAGGGGTACCGGCAGCCATATCGCTGGAACCAATGGAGAGAGCCAGGGGGTCATTCCATTCCTGAAACTTCACAATGACCAGCTCGTGGCAGTGAACCAGGGCGGGAAACGCAGGGGCTCGGGTTGCGCCTACCTCGAATGCTGGCATAACGATCTCCTGGAGTTCCTCGAGCTGCGCAGGAATACCGGCGATGACCGTCGCCGTACCCACGATATGAATACGGCCAACTGGATTCCCGATCTCTTCATGAAGAGAATGGAATCGAGGGAGGACTGGACGCTCTTCCGCTCCAGCGAGACAGCCGATCTGCATGATCTCTACGGAAAAGCTTTCGAGGAGAGGTATCTCGAGTACGAGGCCATGGCCGACCGCGGCGAGCTGAATGGTGAGAAGTTCCCGGCTATCGAGATCTGGAAAAAGATGCTCGAGATGCTCTTTGAAACAGGCCATCCGTGGATCACCTTCAAGGATGCCTGTAATCTCCGCAGTCCCCAGGATCACTCCGGGGTTATCCACAGCTCGAATCTCTGCACCGAGATTACCCTCAATACCGGCAAGGAAGAGACCGCTGTATGCAATCTCGGTTCGGTTGTCCTCGACAATCATCTTGATGCAAATGGAGAGCTGGATCACAAGAAGCTCAAGGAGACGGTCGAGATCGCAGTTCGCGCCCTCGACAATGTCATTGACCTGAACTTCTACCCGACCGTTCCGGCGCAGACCTCGAATCTCCGGCATCGCCCGGTAGGGCTCGGCGTCATGGGATTGCAGAACGCCCTGTACAATAAGGGCCTGGCCTTCGATTCGCCCGAAGCTATCGAGTTTAACGATGAGTTTATGGAGGCGATCGCCTACTACGCTTATACGGCATCCAGCGATATCGCTGCCGAGCGCGGCAGCTACTCCACCTACGATGGTTCTAAGTGGTCGCGTGGTATCCTGCCGCAGGACAGCCTGGATCTTCTCGAGGAGGAGCGTGGTGTTCCGATCGATGTGCCCAGGGGCAGTCGGATGGACTGGGAGACGCTTCGTGAGAAGATCAAGCGCCAGGGGATGAGGAATAGCAATGTTCTCGCGATCGCGCCTACCGCTACGATCAGCAACATCATGGGCAGCTCACCTTGCACCGAGCCGCACTACAGCCATCTCTTCGTCAAGAGCAACCTGTCAGGGGATTTTATCGTTCTAAACAAGCACCTGGTCCGCGACCTGAAGGAGGAAGGACTCTGGGGGCCGGATATGATCGATAACCTGAAGTATTTCGATGGCGAGCTCAAAGACATGGAGGGTATCCCCGACCGGATCAAGGAGCTCTACAAGACGGCCTTCAATATTCCTTACGAAGCCTTTATCGCGGCCGCGGCTCGTCGCCAGAAATGGATTGACCAGTCACAGTCTCTCAATCTGTTCCTCGCCGAGCCGGATATGAAGACCATGTCCCATATGTACCGGTCAGCCTGGCGCTCGGGGCTCAAGACCACCTACTATCTTCGTACCATGGCCGCCAGCAATATCGAGAAGGCCACGGTGTCCGTGAAGAAGGACGTGACGGAGGCGGTGAAGGGGGAGTATACCGAGGAGGAAAAGAGAGCCTGCTCGATCGAGGCCATGCAGAACGGCGAAGACTGCGAGGCCTGCCAGTAGGAGATCCGGCTGAAGGCGTTTTTTTTCAGTCTTTCCGGCCCGCGCCCCTGGCGTGCAGCTCCTGCAACATTTCGAGGAGGCTCTCAGGCGTAAAGGCCCTGGGATTGTTCCCAAGACGCTCGGCGTTGACGCCATCAGCGACTACCTGGATGTCTTTGGAACTCCTGACACCGATATCCTCCAGGGAAGCCGGCTGGCCGGTTGACTCGATGATGGAGTCAATGACTCGCCGGCCATCTTCGATGCTGGCGGCCTGGAGTAACTCAAGGAGTTCCTCGATTCGGGTCCGGACATGTCCAGGCCCTCGCGGGTCGAGACAGTCTTCTTCAGCAAGGCCATAGTTGTAGGCCATGACGGCTCCCAGCGTAACGGAGACCGCGTGTCCGTGCGGAACCCCGAGGTTCGAGGTTATCGTATAGGAGAGGGCGTGAGAGGCCGTTGTTCTCGATATGTTGATGGCCTTGCCCGCAAGGTGGGCCGCCTCGGACATGCCGTCTCGAGCGTTCCTGGTCGGTGAACGTGAGGCTGTCTCAAGGTGTTCGAGAGCCAGGAGGATAGCTTCTTTCGCATGGGCCACCGATTCATCAGTGGAGAGAACCGCCCACATCGACTCAACCGCCTGGCAGAAGGCATCTAACCCGCTGCAGGCACTCCACAATGGCGGCAGCTCATCGGTCAGGGCCGGATCGACCAGGCAGCAATATGGCAGGACTTTTTCGTGGGCGACGGAGTACTTTTTTCCTTCGTAGTACGCTACGGCGAAGCAGGTCGCCTCGCTACCCGAGCCCGCCGTCGTCGGGATGGCCACCAGTGGTATGACGGGCTCCGAGGGCTCCTCTTCGCCTTTCAGGTAGGCCTCGGGCGCGGCAGGCTGAAGGGCGAGGAAGCTGACAAGCTTGCCGATGTCGATGGCGCTGCCCCCTCCGATCGCGACGATCAGGTCACAGGGATCCTTCCTGAACAGGTCCAGGGCCGACAGGATGTCAGGCCACTTGGGATTGGGGGTGAAGCCGTCAAAGGATCTTGTCCTAACCTTCGCGAGAGCCTGGTCTGCCAGGAGATGGGCTCCGGAGGCTTCATAGGCGCCGGGACTTTTTACGAGGAAGACGGATTCGGCAGAGGTCTCGGTCAGTACCTCTTCAAGTTTGCCCAGGGCGCCTCGGCCGCGAAAACTTTTCTGCGATGAAGACACAATATTCTTTTCCGCTAGTGGTGACTCGTTTGATGGACCGAGTAAACCGTATTGAGGTGATTCGTCAAGGAGGAAGTCTTCGCCGCCTCAGGGGTTTCCACTCACCACCAGGTGACGGTCCGTTGTAGCCCTGACCCGCAGGTCGAGTCCCGCCTCGCGGAGCTGCTCTCTGACCTCAGAGGGAGTGAAGGCGGCCAGCAGCGACTGGTAGAAGAGCTGCTTCAGCAGGGGCGGGTCGCCGGCGGTATGGAGACGGGTGAGTTCCCTGGCCCTCGCCCTGCTTGGAGGCCTGCGGAGATCCTGGATCATGATGCTCCCACCCGCCAGGGTAAGTCGCTTCACCTCCAGCCAGAAAGGGATGGGGTCATGAAGGTGGTGCAGGAGACTGTTGGAGAAGACCGCAGCGAAGCCTCCGCGGAGTTTTTTCAGGTTCTTGGCATCAGCGCGTAGTAGCCGGATCCGTTTCTCGAGTCCGGCATCCTTGACCCTGGAACGGGCCAGCCGGATCATGGCGGGGCTGGCATCTACCGCGGTGATTTTCCAGTCGGGAGCGAGAGAGCAGAGGCGAATCGGTATTTCTGCCGGCCCGGTTCCAAGGTCGAGAGCGTGTCCGCTCTTCGCGCCAAGAGCCCGGTGAATTCTCCTGGCGCAGCTGAGATTTACACGGCTGAAGTCAGCATCGTCATAGACCCTGGCCTCATCCTTGTCGTCCATAACCTCAGGTTCGGGAATCCTGTCAATCTGCTTCTTTGCGGACATGTGCCGACTCTCGCTCACCGGTTTCTCGCGGTTACCGCAAGGCGGTCGCTATGGAGCTTCCCCGTCCCGTCAACGAGGTGGAATTCCTCCCATAAATTTACCGTGGCGCAGATGTGCCTGGGTGCGATGAGGACGGGATCTCCTATTCGCAGGGGACAGCTGCCGTCGTGTTCGAGAACCGTATGCTCCTCGCTAACCTTGACAACCTCGAGCCCCGGGGTTGAAAAGAGGTGCACGTGCCCCTGGTCGATCGCCCAGCGCTTGTGGCCGAGATCCAGCGTGATTTTCTGAGGCGTGGGGCGGTCCATCACCCGCGCGAGCACCAGGGCCGCGAGTTGGAAGCGCCCGGGCATAAGCTCATCGTAGCGGGTGTCCCAGTAGATGAAGGTTCCAGGTGAGACCTCGATTTCGGCTGCAGGTCCTTCCTGCCCGTGCAGAGCCTTGAGACAGTGGAGGAACCCGGGGGTGCCTCCAACCACCAGGCGGTCGACCTCCGCGCCATCTTTCTGGAGCTCACTTACGACCAGGGCGACCTCCTCCATCGCCTCCAGGGCGCATTCTGTTCGTTTGCGGGGATCATCGGAGTGGTTGTGGCCATCGTAGGCATGGAGTCCCTCGAGGTGAAGTCGGGAGAGAGTTTCGTCAGCCTGGATCGCTGCCAGGAGCGAACGAGCGCTGGAGGCGGGAAGCCCGGTCCGATGGTCGCCTACATCCAGGTCGATGAGATAGTGGATGTCGACGTTTTCCCGTTCGGCCGCCGCGGCCAGGTAGCGGGCATGTTCGATGGATGAGATCTGAGCGAGGATCTTCGACTGGCTGTTTTGAGCCACGGCTGAAGCGATTCGTCCGGCGAGGTGCTCGAGTGGCGGGTAGGCGACGAAGATGTCTCGTACCCCCTCATCCAGCAGCAGATCGAGCTCGTTGTGGGAGCATTTGAATTTCTCGACGCCTGCGGAGAGCTGCAGGCGTATGGCCCAGGCGGATTTGTGGGTTTTCACATGTGGCCTGAGGCAGGCTGAAGCAGCGAGTGGAGACACGCCCTCGAGCTCCCGCCTGATAATGGCGAGGTTCTCCTCCACGAGCTCCTCGTAGACTACCAGGGCGGGACTGGGGATGTCGGTTAACTGGTCGAGCCTGTAGAGCTCTCGGTCAAGGCAGCCATGCTCATTCATCATGGTCGCAAAATAGCACTTCCAGCAGACTCACGCGCAGGGAAAAGCAACGTGAGACGGCTTTCAGATAGGCTTCTTGCTTTCCTTGCCGGGCGGAAGTTTCTTTTGTCCCGGCGGCAGGGGCTCCGAGCCCTTGTCGTTTTTCGGTTTGCCTGCTGGCCCGGAGTTCAACCGCCTGACCTTTTCCTGGATCTCGGCGGGCAATTTATCGAGAGCCTCCCAGGGCTCGTCCTTCGCGAGGACTTCCTTGCCCCTGCGAACGGAGAAGGTCTTTTTTCCGTTCGCATTGCGTACGGTGATGCTCAGGTCGCCATCGTTGACCGTTACCGATGAAACCGAGGAGCTGCTCGAGCCCGGCCCGCCCAGCCTTCGAGGAGGAAAGACAGAGCCTTTCCTCGTTGGAGCCGCGGCGAGGACCACCATGATTTTTTTTCGAGCGCCCCGCTGGACCACCTCGAGCTCGACCTCATCGCCGGGGCGGTGAGCGCTGATCAGCTGATTTAGGTTCGAGCTGGTCCGGTCCCGGCTCTCGCCAAGGAGAGACTGGAGCGATTCAATTCTCAGCCCGCCGGTAATTCCGCCCCTGATCCCTCCAAGCTGGAGATCTTCAAGGTCGCTGGGAATGATGATGCTCCGCGAGCCGGTGCGTCTGCCGCTTGAGGTGACCGCCTTGCCACCGACCTCCAGGATGATGTCGTGCTTCTTGAGCCCGGAGCGGTGCGCTGGAGAGCCGGGCAGGGCTCCATCAACGAGCACTCCCTGGTTGCGAGCCAGTCGGAGGTGAACGGCCAGGCTGGCGGGAATGGCGTCGAGGTTTACGCCCAGGTAGGCCTTCTTGCTGGCCTGGGGGCGGGATCTTTCCGGTGTGTTTTTCGGGGGTTCTTTTTTGGCGGGGGCGTCCGTCGGTTTCACCTTGAAGTCGAGGGTCTTCGGCCCCCGGCGAACGACGAGCGCCAGGGTGTCTTCATTCGCGTTCGGTTTTTCGCTGTCAAGCGCCTTGCGGAGGTCGGCCGCGGACTTCACCTCCTGTCCGGCGGCCTTGATGATGATGTCGTGTTTCTTGAGACCCGCTCGGGCAGCGGGGCTGTCCTCGACGACAGCGATGATCATCGCGCCGCCATCGATCTCCAGGTGGGCGGCTATCGCTGGCGGGATCTTCGCGGCGAGACTGATCCCAAGATAGGGCTTTCCCGCCGATGAGGCGATATTCGCGACCAAGATCAATGAGATGATTACCAGGCCGGGTTTAAATGATCGCCTGAACATTTCAGATCCTCCTTAGCTGGGTAGGTGTGCCGGGCAGGTTCCAGCGGATTCAGCTGGTTCCATCTTCCGCTGGGTCCGCCGAAGCCGGATCCTCATCAAATTGCGGTATCGACGAACCACAGATATGGGCCGGGACGATCTTTTCGAATTCTTCCCGGGGGATCGATGGGCCGGCGCTTTCACAGCAATTGTTGAAGCTGTTGACCAGCATGGCCGCTATGTCCTGGGGACTGCGTCCTTCGATGTTGTGCCGTTCTATGATGGTCTGAACCTTTCCACCCTGGAAGACGGCGATGCAGGGCGACGAGGGCGGGTATTCGGACATATAGCCACGCGCCTTTTCGGTCGCCTCTTTATCCTGTCCAGCGAAGACGGTGGTCAGTCGATCAGGGATCCGCTCGTTCTGCAGCGCCAGCATGACTCCGGGTCTCGCGTTGCCGGCGGCGCAGCCACAGACGGAATTGACCACGAGCAGGACGGTGCCTTCGGAGCTGCCAATGGTCGCGTCGACATCTTCACTCGTGCGGAGTTCATCCACTC
>DCKY01000029.1 GCA_002320775.1 Planctomycetes bacterium UBA1662 | reverse complement strand
GAATTCACCACGCAGGTGCCTGAGCACAGCGACCTGGAGCCCCCGAAGTTCTGGGACAAGCGGGCCCGCGGACTCGGCGCTACGCATGGAAGACCTTCGGTGAGCTGCGGCGAAGAAAACCTCCTGAGAATTGACGGTGACCCCTACAGGGCCGAGAACATCCTGGTCCACGAATTCGCCCACGCGATGCACAATACCGGGCTCGACCTGGTCGACCCTTCATTCGATGGCAGGCTCAAGGCGGCCTACCAGGCGGCCATGAAAAAAGGTCTCTGGAAGACCAAGTACGCGGCCAACAACCACCATGAATACTGGGCCGAGGGTGTCCAGTCCTGGTTCAACACCAACCGCCCCCCGGACCACGACCACAACCACGTCGATAACCGCGAGGAGCTGCTCGAATACGACCCGGGGCTCGCCGCGCTGATCCAGGAGATCTTCGGCTATGGAGAGTGGCGCTATTCGAATCCAGGCGACCGGGACAAGCCCGGACACCTGGCCGGCTACAAGGCCGACCCGCTAAAACGCTTCAAATGGCCAGCGGCGCTGGTCGAAGGGTACAAGGAATACGAGAGGGAGCAGCGGGAGAAGAAAAAGAAGAAAGAGGCCGGGAAGAAAAAGGATGGGTAGCTGAGCGCCCGCCCGGGCTGCTATGATCCGCCGGGAAGGCTCGGCCGGACCGAGCTGAATAAACGATCACCGAAAGGAATTGAGATGTCGCAGGACGAAATCGAAAACGAAAACGAAGACACCGTCACCACACCCTCCGGTCTCCAGTATACAGAGCTCGCGGACGGAGCTGGCGAGGCGGCGCAGGCCGGCAACAACGTGAGCGTCCACTACACCGGTTGGCTGACCGATGGAACGAAATTCGACAGCTCCGTAGACCGCAACCAGCCCTTCCAATTCCCCCTGGGGGCCGGAAGAGTCATCGCCGGATGGGACGAGGGCGTCTGCGGCATGAAGGTCGGCGGAAAGAGAAAGCTCACCATCCCATCGGATCTTGGCTATGGGCCCACCGGGGCGGGCGGAGTGATCCCGCCCAACGCGACCCTCGTCTTTGAAGTCGAATTATTGGAGATTAACTGAGATGTCCCCGCGAACGATCCGCCTGTTGTCCTGTCTCTGCATCGTCTCCTCGCTCACCGGCTGCCAGCTTACGACCACCGGTAAAAACGGCCACAATGGGAACTGGGCGCCGCTATTTGACGGAACCAGCCTCGGAGGATGGAAACAATCAGACTTCCTGAATCCCGGGGTAGCCTACGCCCGTGACCGGACGCTGATCATCCCGGCCGGTGAGGTGCTCAGCGGGATCACCTGGACTAGCGACTTCCCGAAGATGGGCTACGAGATCCGGCTGGAGGCCATGCGGGCCGGAGGCTCCGACTTCTTCTGCGGGCTCACCTTTCCGGTGAACGACAGCTTTGCCTCGCTGATCCTCGGAGGATGGGGTGGAACGGTTTGCGGCATCTCCTGCCTCGATGGGGAGGACGCGGCCAACAACGAAACCACGACCTCAACCAACTTCAAGAACGGCATCTGGTACTCAGTCAGGCTGCGGGTAACGAAGGACAAGCTCGAAGCCTGGCTTCAAAATGAGCAAATCGTCGATGCCGACACCAAGGACCGCGAGATCGGGGTTCGGATAGAGGTCGAAGAATCGCGTCCGCTGGGCCTGGCCACCTTTCAGACCACCGCCGCTCTGCGCAACATCAGCTGGCGCAAGCTGGCCGAATAGGGCAGTCACCGTACAGCGGCTCTACTCGCAGACGCGTGTCGCTTCGCAACCCAGCAATTCGCCCAGGGGGTCCTGGCCGCATTCCGGGAAAGGCGCGGGAAATCCGTCGGACCCCAGGAAGAGATAATTCAGGATCTGGATGGCATCCGTCAACCCGATGTCCCCGCTGCGATCGCTGTCCCCGGCCGCCTCGCAGCCGGGACGCGCTCCCCCGGCGAAGAGGTAGTTCAGCACCAGCACCGCATCGGTGAGATTGATATCACCGCTGGAGTCAGGGTCGCCCCGAAGAAAGCCCTCCGCGCTTTCATAGGTGAAGGTCACGCTGTCGACGGACTCCGAGCGGCCGGGGGTGGTGTTGACCACCCGCACCTCGACCTGCCCCGCCCCGGGTGGGGTCGTGACCTGCAAGAGCACCGTGCTGTCTTCATCGGGCCCGAAGCGCCTGACCTCCGTAGCCTGCTGGTCTCCGAAATAAACCTCCGGGCTGTCATAGAAGAAACCTCCGCTGACAAAGACCGTCTCTCCTCCCGCCGCGGAACCTAGGTCGGGCTGGACCCCGGTAACGATCGGAACCGGCAAAGAAACCGTAAGCAATCCGTCTATGTCTTCTGAGGTGAGCTCGGCTTCCGGATTGTAGGCGCGAACCGTCACCGGACCGACAAGGGAGCCATCAAACGGCACCCTCACCTCCAGCCCGCCGAATGTTCCGCGAAAGCCGACTGTCTCTCCCTGGATGTCGTTGAAAAAAACCTGCGTATCCGCGGTCAGCCTCACCCCGCGAACCCGGACCACGACATCGCCGAAGTTGACGATCTCCGAGGGAGTCACGCTTCGGATGCCCGGCGTGAGATCGGCCGGCACGGTGAGACGGCGAGAGCTCAACACGTCATTGCGAAAAGGAGTATTCCGGTTGTTGAGAAAGGTCTGCATAGTGGAAACGTTGCTGTCCCAACGGTTGCGGCTCTGACCGACGAGCTCGAGCTCATCCTCGATGTCAGGGAGAATCTTCGCTCTCAGGCTGCTCAATACGCCGCGGGTAATACTCGAGCGAAGAGGCCCATCGAGAAAACGCTCGGTCTCGTTGCGGAAGAACCGCCGGTAGCGGAGATTGTCGACCAGGGCCTCGATAATGTCCGCCAGCCGCCCATTGCGCCCGAAGACAAACTCAAAGGTGTCGCTGGAATATCCGCCAGGGCTCAGGCTGATGCCAAATTCCGCGTCCCAACAGAAAAACCTCCACTTTCCTCCCTCGATACGCGGACGCGCCGCGTACCAGTTGTTGTGGGGCCAGTCATGATTCTGCGCCCACATGTTTACGATCATGTAGGAGGTGTAGTTGGGAATATCGACAAACTCGCCGAACTCTTCATAGACCTCATCACGGGAAAAATCGTTCTCATTGATGAAATCACGAATCCGGTTCCACTCCCGGTTGTCGCCTACCAGCACAGAGTCGCCGGTCTTGATGACGTCCCAGTCATCTCCCTCATCAGGGAAATAGGATTCCATGAATTCCTCGTCCATCCGCTCGACGATATTGTAGATACCGCGATACTGCATATTTACGTAGAGATTGCACCAGGTGCCGTGCGAATGGGGAGCGCCCATCAGACCGTGCAGGTCGCGAATCAGCTGGTCTCGCAAGAGGGATCCGTTCCCATTTCGGCCGATCGCGTCATTGAAGGCCGAGCGCAGAACGAACTTGTCGAAATCCTCTACGTCGGAACCCGGCATGAAACCCGGATAATGCATCTTCCTGTCACCGTAGACTCCCCGAAAGTAGGCCTTGTAGGCCTTCTTGGTGCTGAAGCCGCCGCCGCGCCCGGCGCCTCCGTGGAGACGCAGTCCGAAACCTGTCGAGACCCTGAGGTCGCCATCTTCATCGAAGTATTCCCAATACCCCTCCCGCTCCGACCCCCGGCCGCGAGCGCCTGTGGAGTTGTGCACGGTGCTGTAATCATCGGCTGGCATGGAGATCGACAGCACAGGAAGATCGATGGTGCCGCCGTCAAAGGATCGCCCGGGAATGAAATAGCTAGCTGACTGGACCGCTGTGGCTCGCTCTCCACCTTCGATGAAGCCCGCAATACGAAACACCGTATTTCCGGAAACACGCACCGGCGAGTTGTAGCGGGTGCTGTTGGTCGAGGGTTCGCTGCCATTGGTCGTATAGTAGATCTGCAGCAGGCCCTCCGGTTCAGCGCTCATGACAATCTGCTGGGCTCCCTGGTAGAAGCCCGGGGGAGGATCGAGCGCTACGTTGGTCGAAATCGGGGCGTCAAAAGCCCGGGTGTCATTCGCCGCCCCTGGCGTCGGGGTCAGCAGATAGCGCCATTCGCCCGTTGCGTTTGGATGGATCCCATAGGAGTGATCCTCGGTCTGCTCGGGATAGGCGACTCCTGAGAGCAACTCCCCCGAGGGGCTGCTGAGAAGGACCGCCTCGCCACCCTCCCGCTCGAGACTGAAATCAGCATGAAGAACATTGGGGACGATCCCCAGCTCGGCATGCAGCGACATGTCGGAGCTGCCAGGATCGAGAGTGTTGAGCCCAATGACGGAGAGAACGTTCGTGCCCTCGACCAGGTCGTCGATTCCGGCGCTGAGATCAAAGGTCTCGGCTGTTCCGGCCTCGTGCTTGGAGGTTCCCTCGATGCTGAAGTCAACCTCGCCACCGGGAGCGTTACTCTCGGCGAGACGTACGCCGTTGATAAAGGCGATGAAGCCATCATCGTAATCAATCTTAAGGACCAGATTGCTGATCGCCGCGGGGTTGGGGATCTCAAACTCCCGCCGCGTGAAGACCGCGTTGCTGTTCTCGGGAACATCGGTTGAATCATCGCCATCTCCGTAACCGAAGCCCGCGGTGCCCCTGCTGCTGCCTGGAAACGGCTGCCCTGGGAGGTTCCAGCCCTCGGGCGGCCCCACCTCGTCAGGGTCAGCGACCCGGTAATCCCACTGCGCGCCGCGCCGGACGAAGACAGGCTCAAAAGCCATGGTCGCGCCATTATCCTCGATCGCCGCCGGCGGGGGCACATGGCGGTCCTTGCCCGAAAGCCAGACCATCAGATAGCTGCGGGCGGGAATGACCACGGCCGGGAACTCCCAGCGGAGGGGATTCTCAGGATTATCACTGAGGAAATACCCCTGCAGGTCGACATCCTCATCTCCCTGGTTGTAGAGCTCGACCCAGTCCTCGTTGTCGCCATCATCATCGAAATTGGTCAGGGCGTTATCCGCCAGGAATTCGTTGATGATGACCTGCGCATCGACTGGAAAGGCAATCGAGAACAATCCCGCCAGCAATACGATGATGAAAATGTTGAGTCGCTCTCTCATAAACAAACCCCCCCGTAACCGCAGGACTACCCATTCATTGGACAACACAGGCAAACACTACTCTACACGCCTGAATAACGGATTAACAAGATGTCTTAATAACATCCCTAAAGGACGGCGTCAGAGCTTCTTACGGCGGTCGAGGGACGGTGGGCGACTTCTGCCCGAGAGCCTCAACCATTCCGAGATAACGAACTCAGGCTCCATGAAGGGCTCATAGCTGATGTCGTGCCAGAGAATAGAGCCCTTTTCATCGACCAGGTAGGTGCCATGCAATGCCAGGTCCTCAAAGTCATCGTAGGCCCTGTAGGCCTTGAATACATCGAGCTCAGGATTGGCTACCAGCGGGAAAGGAAACTCACCCTTATCGTAGGCAGCCAGGGACTTCTTGAGATCTTCCTGGTTGTTGCTGCTGATCGCGACAACGTCCAGCCCCACCGCCTTGAAATCTTTGATCCGGGGCGCAAAGGCATGCAATTGTTCAGCGCAATGGATACAGCCGTAGCCCAGGTAGAAGATGATGCAAACCGGACGGCCCTTATACCCGGCCAGGCTCATCTCCGCGCCCTTGTGATTCTTCAGCTTCCAGGGCGCGGCCTTCGGCGCCTGCCAGCGGAACGGACCGAGGGCGCCCAGGTCAGGTCGCACTCCTACATCAGACGGCTGCTCGTATTTTCGCCGCCAGTCTCCCTTATGCCCCAGCTCACGGGCAATCGGGGCGAGCCGCTGAAATACCGGGGTCTGAAGGTCGATCTTCCCTGAAAGCCCCCGGAGAACATCAAACTCGACCGCGGCCTTTTCCCTGTCGCCAGCCAGCCACAGGAGCTCGATGTAGCCGGCCAGGGCCAGCACCTGTCCCTTGCGGCCGTCGACATGTCCCCGGGCCCACTCGAGAATCTTCTCCCGGCTGCGAGGCTTACCCTTGTTCTCTTCCTTTGTGCCCGCCTTTTCCTCCAAGGCAAGCTCAAGCTCGATACCTGCAAGATAGAGTTCGTTCACGCCGCCAGCCTCGCGGAATTTTCCGAAGGCCGCCGCCAGGTCACCCTCGCGAACGGCGAGATGCCCCTCGATCTCGGCGAGCGCTTTCTTCAGAGAACCGAGACGCGACCGGTAAGGGTTCGCCGCCTTTTTGCCTGCCTCCTGGATACGTTTTTTTTCGGCATCGTTCAGCTCCGCGCTCTCCTTACCTTCCTCATCCTTCCCCTCTTTCTTCTCAGATCGAGCCCTCTCGATCTTCTTCCGTTCCTCATCCTTCGCCCGCTGCGCCTCCCGCCCACTCTGTCTCTCGATTTCATCAAGACGATCGCGAAGGTCAATGAGAACGGAAATCCCATTCTCCGTGTCCTGCCGGCGAACATAGGCCACGCCCAGGTGCCTCAATCTCTTCACCTGCTCTTCCTCGAGCGCCGTAGGTGGCAGGTAGTGCGTCCTCGAAAGCTCGACCAACTGGTCCCAGAGCTCAAACCGGTAGAGCACCTCGAAGAGACGGCGACGGCCGTACTTGGCGCTCGACCCCCCCTTGGAGAGCGTGTTGTATTTCGGATGCCTCGGAAGCTCGATCATGTTCCTGGCCAGGCTGGCTGCCTCGCTGACCCGGCCGACATTCATCAGGTTGCGAATGAGCCACTCATTGTTGTGCGCGAAGTTGTGGATCTGGTCAGGCAGCACCAGGTCTTTCATCATGTGCGCGTGGTCGACTCTGGCCGAGGCCTCCTGCTGCCAGGCGGCATCGTTGTAGCGCTTGAGCTTGGAGAAAATATGCCCGCCCATATGCCACATATGGGCGATCGAGGGCGCGGCCTGGCCGCTGCGGCCCGCAGCGGGAAGAGCGCGCTCCGGCTTTTCATTATCCCAGAGATGAATCCTGTAATGATGCGCCGGATGCATCGGAGACTTCTGCAAGATCTGATCGATGAGGCTGTCCATGGCCACGTGGCTGGTGATCGGCACGCCGCGCCAGGAGCTCTGCCATGTGTGGCAGACGAGAAAGGCCCGCGCCTCGATATCCTCCGGGTACTTCTGGATGATGCGATCCAGGGCCTTGAGATAGTCCTGGCGGCGCTTTTTTTCGCGGTCACCTTTCTTGCCGCCGTCCTTGCCTTCCTTCGCACCCGCATCCATAAACTTTTTCAGAGCATCGATATACATCCGTCCGCGTTCACTCGCCCCATCCTTAAGCTTGACGGCCTCCGCGATGAAATCCCGCGCGCGCTTTTCGTTATTCGGATTCGCCATCGCCATGCCCCAATAGCTGATGGCCAGCTTCGGATCCAGAGCCGCCGCCTGCCTGAAGCTGCGCTCGGCCTCAAAATACCAGAAGCCGTGAAGCTGACCGACGCCCTGGTTGATAAAGGCCTGGGCCTTCTCATTCTCGGTGGCGACGGGAAAGACTACATTGCCCGTGCCCTGCATCAGGTAGGCACTCTGCCTCGGCCCCTCGTTGAAAGCCTCCCCGTGATTAGAATGGCCCTCGGGCACCTTCTCGGGAGCCTTGCCCTCCTCTGCGGACTCCTGGGCGGAGACCGACGAACAATGGAGCAGGACCAGCGCGATGAAGAGAGGAAGACGGAACATTACAATGAAACCTGTGAGCGGGGTTGTTTCTAACGCCTGGCCATCCAAGGCGCTCATGGAGCCTTTACCCTGGCCAAGACACCGTCGCGGCGAATTTTCCCAGGTGATATTATAGGTACTAACAGTCTTTCGGATAGTCGGTGGAACAGTACCTTCCAGATTACTCGACACCGTGACAAGTCCTTTGAGTTAAACAGTATACGACTCATTGACGCCTTCTACTCTGATTTTATCCCCTCCTCGGACGGCCTGAGGGTTTATCATTAGGATGTTTGGGATTTGATTGCAAAACTTGTGTAAGTTGACCGTATCCGGCAAGCCCATTGCGGCCGGGCGCGACAACTCGGTTCCTCCGGAGCCGGATGCGATTCACGCAAAAAATTGATCGGGGTTCCATGCGTACTTTTTTGATTCTCTCATCTGTATTCAGCACTCTGGCGTTGCTCGCCATACTCGAATCTTTCTCATCGGCTGGAGAAGAGGCGGATGTCTCCGGCAACTTCGGGGCAGCCATCCCGGGGCTCAACACGGGACAACTTGCAACCTTCGAGTTCGGAAGATCCATCTTCAAGAAGTCCTTTACCCGGCGCGAAGGCCTTGGCCCGCACTTCAACGCTACCTCCTGCGCATCCTGCCATGAAGATCCCGTCGAGGGCGGGTCGGCTCAGCGCTATCGCGACTTCTTCCTGGCCGGACGCCTCAACGAGGAAGGAATACTGGAAAAAATCTATCCCGATTGCACCGAGTTCAACGCTCCCACGCAGAGGACGGAATGCTGTCTGCCCAGCATGGTCATTCCGCACTACGGCCCCAGGGGTGACAATGAAAATCCGGTGGCCAGCGGCGTCGAACACCCCAGCCTGAGCCAGGCTGATGTCGTCGCCAACCGAAACGCGCCCCCCATGTTCGGAGTGGGCCTCTTTCGGCTGGTGTCCGATGAAGAGATTCTCTCGCGGGCCGACCCCGAGGACGCCGATGGAGATGGAATCTCCGGACGCATCAACCGGATCGAAGACGAAGACAACCAGATTGGCCGGTTTGGTTATAAATGCCAGACCGCCAGCATCGAGGCTTTCAACAGGGGCGCCCTGAACAACCAGATGGGAATCACCAGCAACTCGATCGACTTTGCCATGGGGCCCGCGCAGAACGAGAAGCCGTTCCTTGACGAGCTATTTGAGATCAAGACCGCCTATGCCCAGGTGGCCGCCCCCATAGATGAGCTCGTCGACTACGATGGAATCCGGGATCCGGAAATCAGCAGGGGAGAGCTCATCGCGCTCGTCTTCTTCCAGGAGAACCTGGCAGCCCCGAGACGCGGCCGAATCACCTCGAACGTCCGCCAGGGAGAGAGCATCTTCCTGCGGATTGGCTGCGCCAGCTGCCACACCGCAAGCCTCAACACCCGCATCGGCAAGATCCATCCCTACACCGACCTCCTGCTGCATGATATGGGACCCGAGCTGGCCGATGGCATCACCATGAAACAGGCGCTTGGAAACGAGTTCCGAACCCAGCCCCTCTGGGGACTCTGCGAGCACGCTCCCTTCCTCCACGATGGCCGGGCAGCGACAGTACGAGAGGCTATCCTTCTCCATGGTGGCGAAGCTGAAAGATCCCGAAATGCCTACGCCGAGCTGGACCAGCAGGACACCCTGATGCTCCACCGCTTCCTGGAGTCGCTCTAAGGAGTTCCCGCATGAAAACCCTCTACAACACCGCGAACGCCTTCCTGCTGCTGGGGATCCTCCTGCTGGCCTATCACCTGAACTCTCCCTCCGCGCGCGGCCGGGTCGAGTTCGGAGACAACCAGGTAAATGACTTTATCCGCGGCGACTCCAACGATGATGGCGAGTTGAATATCGGCGATGCTGTCTTCACCCTGTCGTTTCTCTTCATTGGCGATGAGCAGCCGGAATGCCTGGCCGCCAACGACACCAATGATGACGGAGAGGTCAACATTACCGATGTCATCCGGACCTTGAACTTCCTTTTCCTCGGCGGAACGGACGCGCCCCCGGCACCCTTTCCCAATCCGGGCACAGACCCCACCCGGGACCTGGGCTGCAGGGAACCCCCCCTTCCGGGTCTTCCCTTGGTCGGCAAGCTGGGAGGACCTGACCGTGAGCTCGACCGCCTCGAGGCCATCTCCTGGCAACGCGGCAAGCTCGTCTTCAACCATTTCTTCTCCGCAAACGAAGGCCTCGGCCCTGTCTTCAACGGCGACTCCTGCCGCGGCTGCCACCTGACCCCGATCATGGGCGGCGCGGGGGGACTCGATGTCGATGTCGTGCGCTTCGCGAAGCGGGAAGAGAATGGTGACATCGTACAGCTCGATTCCGGACCGGCCGTGTCCAGGCTGGCGGTCCATGGAGCCACCCGTGATGAGATCAACCCGGAAGCCAACATCATAGAAACTCGCCAGACTCCTTCACTACTCGGCCTCGGCCTGGTTGACCGGCTGCCGGAAGCGGTCCTGCTGGCCAACGCCGACCCGGAAGACGCCGATGGAGATGGGATCTCCGGCCGGGCCCTCAGGATCAATGGCCGGATCGGACGGTTCGGTCACAAGGCGAGCATTCCCAGCCTTGCCGACTTCTGCGCCGACGCGTTCATCAACGAGATGGGCGTCACAGTAAACGGACTGCTGGCGGATTTCGCTGTAGAGGTGGACACCGATTCGGTCAGCGACCCTGAGCTTGCCGACCAGGACTTCGTAGATCTCGTCTTCTTCAGCACCCACCTGGCTCCCCCGGCGAGATCTTTCCCGGACAATCCGAGCCTTCAAGAGCGAATCAACAAGGGAGAAGACAACTTCAACGAGGTTGGCTGCGCCGGCTGTCATGTCAGCGTGCTGAACGGCGTAGAGGGCCCGGTAGCCGCCTTCTCAGATTTCCTGCTGCACGATGTCGCCAACCCTGACCGGCTCAACGTGCCTGAGGCAGATGCCGAGCCGGGCGAGTTCCGCACGGCGCCCCTGTGGGGAGTCGGGCAGACCGCTCCCTACCTTCACGATGGCTCGGCCGAGACCCTCCGGGATGCGATCCTCCTCCACTTCGGAGAGGCCGCGCCCTCCAAGGAGGCCTTCAACGCCCTGAGCTTCGACGAACAGTCGAAGCTCATCGAGTTCCTCCTGAGCCTCTGATTACCCGCCAGCAGCCAGGAGCCGACCGTTGCATCGGCCGCAAACCACCCTGTCTGCCCCCAGCCTCAGCGAAGAACTTCGCCTTGACAAAACCCCTACCTGAAGTCTGTATCGTCTCGGTTTGACTTCCCTCGATTGCACCGATGGCACAGCACCTGAAGGTTTTCTTTGTCATTCGTCCCCCCCTTGCTCCGGGGGACGATGTGATCGACCTCCAATCGTGCGTCTTCCTTCGTAACCCCACAGAGCTCACATTTTCCCCCTGACTCCTTGAGAACCTCATAGCGGAGTGAGTCCCCTACAGGGCCTGCTTCGATGAGCCTGTAGTCCCAAACACTCAAACCTCGTTTTTCCAGGAACTCATTAAGTTGCTCTTCACACAAAGCTCGAAGCTCTGCGCGTTCCTTGTAACCCAGATCCTCAGTCTTCAAGCTCACTAGATTACCTTCTCGCTCAACAATATCGTGCTTGGTCAAGACAGGCAGGGGCATCTTTTTGAGACGATCTTCGTAATACAGAAGTTGGCTTTCATCCTCCATCAACAAAGCCTGAGCTAACTGTCTTATCGTCGCCGTACCATCAGCCTGCAGAAGAGTCCTGATAATGAGCGGCTGGTAGACATGACTCATTTTCATCTTTTTATGAAGAAAATCCCGCAACCGTTCTGTCTGATCCATGTATCGCCTCACCATCTCCAAGCCCAGCCCTATCACCTCCAGCAATGATCGAAAACGAAAGCTGATCAGAGGCTTACAAGGTCAGGCCAGCAGGTCTTTCACGACATTTCCGTGAACATCGGTCAGGCGGAAGTCGCGTCCCTGGAACTTGACCGTCAACTTCTTATGGTCTACTCCGAGCAGGTAGAGCAGGGTCGCATGGAAGTCATGGATCTCGAAGATGTTGTCCTGGGCGTTGTAGCCCAGGTCGTCAGTGTCTCCGTAGGAGGTCCCTCCCTTGATGCCGCCTCCGGCAAGGAACATCGAGTAGCCCTTGATGTGATGGTCGCGTCCATTGCCCTGGGCCATGGGGGTCCTGCCAAACTCGCCGCCGAAGACGATCAGCGTGTCATCAAGGAGACCGCGGTCCTTGAGATCCTTGATCAGGGCAGCCGTAGCTTTGTCGACCTCCCCGGCGGTGGTCTTCACGTTGTTCTTGATACCCCCGTGATGGTCCCAGGCCCGGTGGTAGACCTGGATAAAGCGGACACCGCGCTCGGCCAGCCGCCTGGCAAGCAGGCAATTCGCCGCGTAGCTTCCATCCGCGCCCTTGGTGCCGTAGAGCTCCAGGGTTTCAGGCTTCTCGTCCGAGATGTCGACCAGGCCGGGAACCGAGGTCTGCATCCGGAAGGCCATCTCATACTGCGAGATGCGGGTCTTGATCTCCGGGTCGTCAACAACGTTGTTGTGGATCTTGTTAAGCTGCTGGACCGCGCTGACGATGTCTCGCTGCCGTCCGGCCGTCACTCCCTTGGGGTTTCCGACATAGAGCACCGGGTCGCCGGCGGAGCGGAACTCGACGCCCTGGAAACGGCTTGGCAAAAAACCGCTGTGCCACTGGCGCGCTGCGATCGGCTGAGCCTGGCCCGCTCGGCCTACGGAGGAGAGCACGACGAAACCGGGCAGGTTGTCCGTCTCGCTGCCGAGGCCGTAGAGCGCCCAGGCGCCCATCGAAGGCCGCCCCGAGATGGTGGTCCCCGTGTTCATGAAGGTATGGGCAGGATCATGATTGATCGCCTTGGTTCGCAGGGAACGAACGATGCAGATATCATCAGCTACCGAGCCGATATGCGGAAAGATCTCGGCGATGGACTGGCCACTCTTCCCGAACTTCTTGAACGGATGCTGGGGACCGAGACAGTTCAGCTTCTTGCCCTGCAGCTGGGCGATGGGCTGGCCCTTGGTAAAGGACTCCGGCATCGGCTTGCCGTGCATCTTGCCGAGCTCAGGCTTGTGATCAAACGTCTCGAGGTGAGAAGGACCTCCGGCCATATAGAGATGAATCACCCGCTTGGCCCGGCGCTTGAAGTGCAGAGGCGCCACGACCCCTTGCCAGTCTTCAACCTCGACCTTTCCGGGAGTGGAAGCCTTCTTGTCGTCCGCCGCGAAGGCTCCCGGATTCAGGAGCGCTCCGAGGGCCACGGCCCCCATCCCAGCGCCGCCTCGCCGGAGAAAGGACCGCCGGGTCTGCTGCAGAGCGAGCTCGTCACGCAAAAGGTTTTCGATCGGTAGGTTCATGTTTTCAATACCTCGTAATAATCTCGTGCAGATTCAGGATCACCCGCGTAACTGAAATCCAGGCCGCCAGCTCCGCCTGCGGAAGATCTCCCGCGACCGGCTTCGCGCCCACCGCAGCCAGGCCCTTCGCCGACTCCGGGTCGCCTGAATATTCTCCAAGATGACGCTGGTGCAGAGCCTTCAGCAGCTTTGCCTCAGCCGGACTGGGAGACCTCGCAAGCGCCTCCCGAAAGGCCCACTGTATACCCTTGTCGACATCTGTTCCACTCTCGCCCAGCAGCCTCTGGGCAAAGACACGGGCCGCCTCGACATAGACCGGGTCGTTCAGAAGAACCAGGGCCTGCTGCGGGGTGTTGGATCGCACCCGCTCGGCCGTACACTCCTCCCGGGTCGGCGCGTCGAAGGCCAGCAGGCTCGGATGGAGAAAAGTACGGCACCAGTAGGTATAGAGGCCCCGGCGATAGAGCGACTCGCCTGATGAATTCTTGTAGGAACGCTTGGGAAAGTTCAGGTGCGACCAATACCCGCCGGGCTGGTAGGGCTTGACGCTATTGCCGCCAAGGGTTCTGACCAGCAGACCGCTGACGGAGAGCGCGTTATCCCGAACCATTTCGGCGTCGAGCCGAAACCTCCCCTGGCGCGCAAAGAGGTCGTTGTAAGGATCAAGAGAACGATCCTCCCTGCTCTCCAGGGAAGACTGGCGATAGGTGGCGCTGGAGACAATCAGCCGGGCCATGTGCTTGATGTCCCAGCCCTTCTCCATAAACTCGATCGCCAGCCAGTCAAGCAGGGCGGGATGGGTTGGCCAGGAACCCTGGGAGCCGAAATCGTCGAGCGATTTCACGATACCCCGGCCGAAGAACAGCTTCCAGAGCCGGTTGACAAATACCCGGGCGGTATAAGGATTGTCTCGCGAAATCATCCAATTGGCCAGGTCGAGGCGGGTGGCGCGGGCTTCCTTCGTCTCGATCTGGTTGAGAAAACCCGGAACCGCCGGATTGACCTCTTCGCCGGAATCATCGAGCCAGTCGCCGCGGGGAAGGACGCGCATCATGCGCGGCTTCTGAGCCGTCGAGATCAGGACCTTCGTGGAGCCCTTCTCGAGCTTCTTCTTACGGGACGCGAGCGACTCCAGCTCCCTGCGGGCCGCCGCAAGAACCGGCGAGATGCTCCTGTAGTAGCGGGAGATGGCCTCCTTCTGCTCCGGTGTCCTTCGAGAGGACTTGACCTCCAACGCGGTGATGACATCAACGGGAATACCGCCGGAGTCCTCGGCTCGAATCGGAGGCGAGGAGTCGGTCGCCAGGAGCCTGAAACGTCCAAGCGTATGGCGACCGCCGTAATTCTGATGAAGCTTGATGATAAAAGAGGTCTTCCGGTCCTTGGAGATAAGCACATTGCTGGCCTCGAAGACGGCGTGACTCTCCGCTCCGGCCCTGGGAAGAAGAGCCCAGCCGGTCGCCTGGTTTCCATCCGTGACACCCGCAACGCCATACTTGTCCTGGGAATGACTTGCAGTAACAACTCCCCAGGAAACCTTCCGGTCGCCCTGGCGGACCTCGAACTCGTTGAGAACGATGTTGCCGTTCTCGGCCCGGCCGGGACCCTTGAACGGCAGCGATGCATCGGGGAGGACCTCGAGCCTGAGCCCGGTCACCCCTCGAAGCTTAGCCTCGAAACGCAGGGTGTAGACATCCTTGTCCGGGTTGGCGCCGCTGGCGAGTATGGATCCATCATCGAGGACCTTCAGGGTCGCCCCTGCAGCCGAGGAGGCCTCTACAGGACGGAGAGTGGACCAGGCTGTTGAGGCCTTGCGGGGCAAGGCCTTCTTCTCCCAGAGAGCCTGGGCTTCGGTAAGCTCGGGCGTCTGCACATCGAGAGACTTCCTGATCTCCCCCGCCTTCGAGTCGATCTCGGCAATCTGTCTCAACTGAGCCCGGGAGGGCATGGCTGTGGCAGCCTGGGTGCCAACCGCCGTCTCCTTGATGTCGGCGAAGAAAGACGCGAAGGAGTAAAAATCCTTCATCGTGAACTGGTCGAACTTATGGTCGTGACACTCGGCACAGCCCATCGTCGAAGCCATCCAGACGCTGGATGCGTTACGCACGCGATCGGCGGCATACTTGGCAAGATACTCCTTGGCCTGGGCGCCGCCCTCGCGGGTGGTCATCAACAGGCGATTGTAGCCGGAGGCAATCCGCGTCTGGACCGAGGCATCCGGCAGCAGGTCACCGGCCAGCTGCTCTCGGGTGAACTCATCGAAGGTCTTGTTTTCATTGAAAGAATCGATGACGTAGTCGCGGTAGAGAGCGTGCTCCCTGTGGTTGTCGCCATGGATCCCGTTGGTGTCGGCATAACGCACGAGGTCAAGCCAGTACATGGCCATTCGTTCGCCGTAATGCTCGGAGGCGAGCAGCTTCTCGATCACTCGCGCGGCGGCCTCTCCATCAGAGGCCTTGTCGGAGACGAAGGCGTCCACATCTGCGGGAGAAGGAGGCAGGCCGGTCAGATCGAAGGTCATACGGCGAATGATCGTCCGACGATCAGCCTTGGGAGCCGGCTTCTTCTGTTCACGCTCCAGCCTGGAGCGGATAAAGCGGTCGACCGGGTTGCCCTCTCCCGGGGGCGGGTCGGTCTTGACGGGCTGGATAGCCGACCAATGCGCCTGCCAGCGCGCGCCCTGCTCAATCCACTTGCGCAGGATATCGATCTCTCCCTGGCTCAGGCTCTTGCCGAACTTCTCCGGCGGCATCCTCTTGCGCTTGCTCGAATGGGTGATCCGCTTGTAGAGCTCGCTGTCATCCAGCTTGCCCGCGACGATCGCCCGGCGGCCCTCGCGCTCAGCAAAGGCCGCCTTCTCGATGTCCAGACGAAGATCGCCTTTTCGCTTCCCCTTGTCCGGCCCATGACAGGCGAAGCATTTGTCCGAAAGAATGGGGCGGACATCGCGGTTGAACTCGATGACGGCCTCGGCAGAGAGCCGGGAGGTAACGGCGAGAAGCAGCCCGGCAAAGGCCAGGGCCGCTCGAAAAGAGGTTCCTGTTGCAATTGGCATCTTCTGGTCCTTCAAAAGGTACCGGAAACCGGCAGCGCCGGAGGCCCGGGATACCCGTGCTAATGAATCAGAGCTGATGGACATTGCCAGTGAGGGGGCCCATCCGGGCTCCCGCTGACCCGTACAATTTACCGAATACCGTTGAGTTCATCTACTACTGCTATGACATCACCGCGCTCATAAAAATCAACCGTGATGAAATTCGGCAGCCTCCCTGAAGCCTTCCGGCACTGTTCAACTCGTTTCTTGAGGAACGGATTGTGGTTCACCTCGTCCGCAAGCCTTGCCGACGCCACTGGGCGAGTCAGGAAATGGTTTAGTATAAAGAGACTGTTTTTCGAGGAACCCCGGTTCTTCCGGCAGACGAGGTCTTTGCGGCTCCGCGCGGAGAAATGGGTCTCCCAGCAGAAATCCCAGACCCGGTGCAGCCAGGGGAGCTCCCCTCCGGCACGGTCGGTGAAGACGACCAGCCGCCTGCCCGAGGCGACCATCTCGCCGAGCGTAGGCCAGGGTTTTCCCTTCGGCTGGCTGTGCGCGTAACGCAAGAGACCGCTCTCCTTGAAGGCCCCCGCGAGAGCCTTCGAGCTCACGTAGCTCTCAAAGATGATCGTGAGCACCTCGCGGGGATTCTTCCCCAGGTAGGCGGCCAGCTCGCCCAGGCCATCCTTCAGAGGCCGGCTGCCAAGAAAGAAACGGCTATGGCAGAGATACGGTTTCCCATCCTTGTCATGCACATCCAGCATGAAGGCCCGGATGCCATCGTCCAGCTGACGGGTGAGACTGTGCGTCTGGTTTGGAAACAGCCAGCCCTCGTCGCTGTTGCTCATGGCATTGTGGGTGGTGGCATAGGCCACCTCGTCGTAACGTTTCGCTCGAAGTTTCTTCGCTCCAGTGCCGCCACCGGCGGTCTTTTTTACACCGGGAGTGACAGCCGGGTCTTCACCGCCAATAGGCAAGGCGAACGCCAGGAGCAGGAAGGCGGCGAGGAGACGCGAGGGCCTCGCCAGCCGATGGTGAACTGTCAATTTCAGAAGCACGAGCATTCGGTCTATACTGTCCGCACAGCCTTCTGATTGCCAGATGTTACCCAAGCCCCGACTGGAGAGAGCCGTGCAGGAACCGCCCGTAGATCCCGATACCATCAGGAAAGACTGGGCGGCCCGCGGATTCAGCTGCGAGCCCTGGGAGGATTCCCCCGGCCAGGAATGGAATGACTTCGTACACTCCACCGATGAGCTGGTCGTCGTCATCGAGGGGACGCTCGAATTCGAGGTGAGCGGCAAGATCCATCGGCCCCAGCCCGGAGAAGAGCTCTTCATCCCCCGCGGCGCGGCCCACAGCGTCCGCAACATCGGCTCGACCAGGGCAACCTGGCTCTTCGGCTACAACAGCTGAGCCGCCTCAGGCGGGATCCAGGTCAAGAGAGCGTACCACCGCATCGGCCACGGCGAGGCCGCGCGGGGTCAGCCGCAGGCGTCCATCCACCACGGCCAGGCCGTCCTCGACATAACTCTCAATAATCGCGGCATTGCGCTCGAGAAGGTTGAGACCATAGTCGGCCCTGAGACGGTCGAGATCCAGCCCGCGGCTGCGGCGCAGACCGAGCATGACGGCCTCCAGCGCGAGCTCCGAAGAGTCCAGCTCCTCGCCGCCGGCCAAGGGCCGCTCACCCCGCTCCAGCCTCGAACAATAGCGTTCGAGGTCCGGCTCGTTCCACCAGCGCCTGCGGCCGGAGAACGAATGGGCGGCAAGCCCGGCTCCGAGATAGGAAGAGTGATCCCAGTATTTCTGGTTATGCAGAGAGCGCGCATCCTCCGTCTTCGCAAAGTTCGATACCTCGTAGGCGCTGTAGCCGGCGGCTTCCAGCTCGGAATGTACGAGCTCAAACAGCTCGCCCTGGCTGGACTCGCCCAGCTCGAGCAGCCGGCCCTGCTGTCTCCTGCGATGAAAGGGCGTCCCCTCGTGAACGGTGAGCTGGTAGCAGGAGACATGCTGCGGATCGAGCTCGGCGAGCCTCCGAATGCTGTCACGCAGATTCTCCGGCTCCTGCCCGGGGAGGCCGAAGATGAGATCGA
The DNA here is from genome assembly GCA_002320775.1 of Planctomycetes bacterium UBA1662. Lineage (GTDB taxonomy): Bacteria > Planctomycetota > UBA8108 > UBA8108 > UBA8108 > UBA8108. Next base: position 10,262 of record DCKY01000029.1, on the reverse strand, counting down.
CCGAGACAATGTCAAAACCCGCGGTGAGAGCCTCGCGCACCGCGCGCTCTCCCTCGGCTGCGCTGTGACGGCGGCCGAGAAATCGAAGCTCCTCCGCCTGGAAGGACTGCACGCCGAGGCTGAGCATATTCACGCCGAGGCCGCGCCACCCCTCCAGGGCGGCGGCATCGACGTCCTCCGGGTTCGCCTCCAGCGCCAGCCACGCATCATCCTCGACAGCGAGGCTCCGCCTGGCGGCGGCAAGAATAGACTCCAGGTCTGCGCGGGAAAGCGCGGAGGGAGTCCCGCCGCCGAAATAGATGGTGTCAAAGGAGAGCTCTTCTTCGCCGAGCAGCGCGAGCTCGGTAAGGAGGGCCTGGACATAGCGAGCGCTTCGCGATGCGTCGGCCGGCACGACGGCGAAGTCGCAATAGGGGCAAACCGCCGAGCAGAATGGAACGTGGAGATAAAGTCCCGCTCCGCCTCCGGAGCTCACTTCTCTTTTTCCGTCTTGAGGACAGCGATGAAGGCCTCCTGCGGGATCTCGACGGAGCCGACCATCTTCATCTTCTGCTTACCCTTCTTCTGCTTCTCCAGCAGCTTGCGCTTACGCGTAATGTCGCCGCCGTAGCACTTGGCGGTGACGTCCTTGCGGAAAGCGTTGATGGTCTTGCGGGCGATGATGGTCCCGCCGATGGTCCCCTGGATCGGGATCTTGAACTGGTGCTTCGGAATGGTCGAGGAGAGCTTGTCGCAATAATGCATCGCCCGGGAGCGCGCCTTTTCGCGATGGACCAACTGCGAGAGCGCGTCAACACGCTCCTTGTTGACCATGATGTCGACCTTGACGATATCCGTGGCACGATAATCGAGGGCATCGTAATCAAAGGATCCGTAGCCCCGGGTTACCGTCTTGAGCCTGTCGTAAAAATCGAAGAGCACCTCGGCCAGGGGCATCTCACTGGTAACCTCCACCCGGCCCACGGCCAGGTAGTCGAACTGGGTTTTCTCGCCGCGCTGCTCCCGGCAGAGCTCCATGACCGCTCCGAGGAACTTCTCCGGAATCATGATCGAGGCCTTGATGTAAGGTTCCTCGACACGCTCAACATCCCCGGCATCGGGAAAGAAGCTCGGATTATCAACCACGACCTCCTCACCATTGGTGAGGGTCACATCGTATTGCACCGTCGGCGCCGACAGCAGCAGCGACATGCCGAACTCGCGCTCGAGTCTCTCCTGGACAATGTCGAGGTGCAGCAGGCCGAGGAAGCCGCAGCGAAAGCCGAAGCCGAGCGCGGCGGAGGACACCTTGGTGAAGGTCAGGGCTGCGTCGTTGAGCTTGAGCTTGTCGAGCGCCTTGGTCAGATCGCCGTAGTCTTCGCTCGACATCGGGTAGATCGAGGAATAAACGACCGGCTTCGCCTCCCTGTAGCCGGGGATCGGCTCTTTCGCCGGACGTTCGGTCTCCGTCATGGTGTCGCCGATGTTGATATCCTGGATCGTCTTGATTCCGGCGATCACGTAGCCGACGCTGCCGGTCTCGAGGGTGCCTGTCGCCACCTTCTCGAGCTTCAGGTAGCCCACCTCCTCGACGACATGGTCCGCCTCGGTGTACATCAGCCGGATGGACTGTCCCTTCCTGATAACGCCATCCTCCACCCTCACCAACATGACCACGCCCCGGTACTTATCGTATTGCGCGTCAAAGACCAGCGCCTTGAGGGGTGCCTCGGGATCTCCGCCCGGAGACGGCAGCCTCTCGACAATCGCCTCAAGCACACCATCGATACCGATATTGTTCTTCGCTGAACACTGGATAGCCTCGAAGGGATCAAGCCCCAGGTCTGCATCGATCTCCTCGCTCACCCGGTCGATGTCCGCGGCCGGAAGGTCGATCTTGTTGATCACCGGCACCAGCTCCAGCTCGTACTCCATGGCCAGGTAGAGATTGGCGACCGTCTGGGCCTCCACTCCCTGGGAGGCATCCACCAGGAGAAGGGCGCCCTCGCACGACATCAGCGAACGCCGCACCTCGTGTGAAAAATCGACATGCCCGGGCGTGTCGATCAGGTTGAGCTGGTAGACCTCGCCATCGGCGGCGGTGTATTCGAGGGTGACCGTATTGCTCTTGATCGTGATGCCCCGCTCACGCTCGATATCCATACTGTCGAGGATCTGGTCGCGGAACTTCCGATCATCGACCGCGCCGCAGGCCTGGATCAGGCGGTCTGCGAGCGTAGATTTCCCATGGTCGATATGAGCGATGATGCAGAAGTTGCGTATGTGTTCCACGAATTCGAGTCCAGCCCCGCGGGGCCCCTGGAGAAAAGCCGTTATTCATACAAGCAGGCTATTTTATGACATATTGTCCGGGGACGCTACTTAGCTGCTCCAGAGGAATCTCCGCGCCGGGGGACCGGAAGGCGAGAGACCGCGGAATCAGCCGATCTCAGGGCTTCTCCACCTTCCACCAGCGCTCGATATCGGAACTCATGGAGGAGATCCGTGCCGGCTGCCCTTTGACATCCTGCTTTTCATGCGGATCAACGGACAGGTTGAATAGCTGTGGGGTATCCCAGATGGGATCCCGGTAGCGGGTCTTCCGCTTACGGGAAATGACCGGGCTGCCGCGGTGGGGAAGAATGAGCTTCCACTCATCAAGGATACACCAGCGGTAGAGGAGGCCTGGCGCCGGGTCATCAATCTTGACCACATCGTGTTCGAAGATCTCACCAAAGATCTTCGTCCTGGAGCTCTTCCCCCCGGCCGAGCAAACATCAAGCAGGTTGAGCCCCTGCATCCCGGGCGCCGCCTCGAGGCCGGCGGCCGCGAGGATGGTTGGCGCCAGGTCGATGCTGCTGACGAGCGTCTCGTGGCGGGCCGGCTTCAGCTTGCCCGGCCAACGCAGCATGACGGGCGTACGGATGCCGCCGTCATAGGGCGATCGCTTGGAACGCACATCGCTGCCGCGCGACTGGACCTTCTGGATCCAGCCGTTGTCGGTCACGAAAACGACGAGCGTATCGTCGCTGAGCTTCTTCTTGTCGATGTAACCCAACAGCTCGCCGCAGGTCTCATCGAACCACTCGCACATCGCCTGGTAGCGCGCCACGTGAATGGACTTGCCCTCCGCCTTGTATTTCGACAGCAACCGCTCCGGAGGATTGTGGGGCGTGTGAGGAAGAAAGGGCGCGTACCAGATAAAGAAAGGCTTCTCGCCCGCGGCATCGATGAAGTCGAAAATTGGCTTGAGCCCCTTGCGCCCGATCGTCAGCCCGGGGCCGCCATGCCGCCCGGTTGTCGTCATCCCGTGAGTGAAGCCGCCAAGCTCATAATGACCCTCCCACCACTTACCTGACTGGTGGCTCAGATAACCCTTCTTCGCGAGCAATCTTGGCAGCGTCGGGATCCTCTTGATATGCCGGAGCATCTCCTTGCGATCGGTACCTCTGGGCGGATCATTCCCGGTAATCTTATGCTGGTGTGGATAGAGACCCGAAACCATGCTGGCGAGACTCGGCCGGCAAAGACTGGTGGGAACATAGCCGCGCGGAAAGACAACGCTCTCGGCCGCGAGCCGGTCGAGGTGAGGGGTCTTGATCACCTTGTGCCCCATAAAGCCGAAGTCAGTCCAGGATTGATCGTCTGAGATAATCAGGAGTACGTTGGGCTGCCGGGCCCCGAGCTCCAGGGTGGGCAACAGCACTCCAAAACAAATCGCGACCGCGAGATAACGAATCAACACTAGGACCTCCAGTCTTGGGGGGAAATTCTCAGCGGGGTTCAAGATACTCGCACCACCTTGCGACCTCCACCCCAATCCCATCGGGGCGAAAAGAGCACGGCGGCGCGAAAGATGCCGCAAAATCGGGACTCAGCGCCCGCGAAGGGCCTCAACATCGAGAGCGGCTCGACAATCAAGACGCTCCTCGGCCGACGGCATCGGATACTTGAGGCCCGTGGCGCAATTGAAGAGGACGGCTGACTCATCGGGCCGAATCCGCCCGCTCTCCACCTCCTGCAGGTAGGCGGCCAGGGTCGCAGCCCCCTCCGGACACATGAGAAAACCTGAATCCGCCGCGGCCCGGTCACGAGCTTCGATAATCCTCTCGTCATCGACCGCCACCGCGAATCCCCCGCTCTCGCGAACGGCCCGCAGGATGAGAAAATCTCCTACCGCCGCCGGAACCCGGATCCCGGCGGCGACGGTGGCCGCATCCTCCCAGGGCTCGGCGTGCTCGAGCCCCGCCTCGAAGGCGCGCACCATCGGCGCGCAGCCTGAGGATTGCACCGCGACCATCCTCGGCAGCTTCTCCCCGATCCAACCCAGCTCTCGCAGCTCGGCGAAGGCCTTCCACATGCCGATCAGCCCGGTGCCGCCGCCGGTCGGATAGAGAATGACATCGGGAAGCTGCCAGCCGAGCTGCTCAGCGAGCTCGAGTCCCATCGTCTTCTTGCCCTCGATCCGGTAGGGTTCCTTCAGGGTGGAAAAATCAAACCAACCCATCTCTTCGCAGCCCTCCCCCACCAGCCGGCCGCAATCGTTGATCAGGCCGTTCACCCGCCAGACCCTCGCCCCCTGCAGAGCGGTCTCACGGACGTTGATCTCGGGCGTGTCATCCGGGCAGAAGACCCAGGACTCGATCCCGGCACGGCTGGCATAAGCCGCCAGCGCCGCCCCCGCATTGCCATTGGTCGGCATCGCCACGCTCTTGATCCCGAGCTCCTTCGCCATCGAAACCGCCAGGGCAAGCCCCCGGGCCTTGAAGGAGCCCGTCGGCAGGCGGCCCTCATCCTTGACCATCAGGCGGCCTGGGCCGGCCTGGAAATCGGGCAGGTCCACCAGCGGCGTCAGCTCCTCGCCAAGTGAGATGATGTTCTCTTCGGAGCGAACCGGCAGCAGCTCGAGGTACTTCCAGAGGCCGCCGCTCCTCGCCGACAAGGTCTCCCTGTCGAGCCCGGCGCCAAGGGCGGCGAGATCGTAACGCACCAGGAGAGGCTTGCCCTCGCGCGACAGGCCGTGAACCCGGTCCGCCTCGTAGGTCTCGCCGGTATAGCTGCATTCGAGGTGGGTCACGAAGGTCTTGTGCGGCATCAGCGGGCCTTTCCCAGGCGAAGCGTCAGCTTCTCGATCGTGCCGTTAAACGCGCTCGGAGCCTTGTAGTCGCCCACCGCGGCGTCTCCATCATTGCCTGCGTGAAGTCCCTCCAGAGGCACCCGTCTCATCGAGCCGCCGGTCCTGCCCTCGGCGATGACCTTGCCGCCCTGCTTGAGGGTTACCTTGCCGTTCTTCGCAAGCACCGCCTCGACCGCCACCGCTCCCTCCGACAGCTTTCCCGCCGCCATGATGGTCTGCAGCCTGCCGTTGCGGCGAACGGCCAGGGCGAGCCTGCCTCCCTTGATAAAGAGAGCGTAGCCATCGGTGACTCCGCCATGGCCCAGGAGCACCCCGTCACCGTGGCCGGCGGCGAGGCTGGCGTTGACCTGGAGACGCTTGCCCTTGACGTTCGGCGAGGCGGCGCCCTGGAGCGACGCGCCCGCCTTCAAGTCAAAGACGGTCTTCTTGCTGAAGCTCTTCGGCTTGCCTGTACCCCTGGGGTAGATCGGCAACACATCGGCGCGCTCGGCGTAGGCCTGCCACCGGGCCGCGAGCCTGGCGGCCAGCTCGGGTTTCGCGGCGGTGAGATCGCGCAGCTCGGTGCGATCCTCGGCAATGTTGTAGAGCTCCCAGGGTGAATCACGCCCCTTGGCGACCAGCTTCCAGTCGCCCAGGCGCACGGCGCGGTTCGCCTCGTGCTCCCAGAAGATGGCCCGCTCACCAGACGCCTTCCTTTCAGCCGGCGACGGGAACAGGCTCTGGCCCTCGAGCGGCTTGATTCGTCTGCCTTTGTGTTCCTTCGGATACTTCGCCCCGGAGACGCCGACGCAGGTGGCCATGATATCGATGAGATGCCCGGGCTGGGAGCGAAGCTCCCCTCGAGCCTTGATGCCCGCTGGCCAATGGACCACCAGCGGAGTCGAGATGCCTCCCTCGTGAACCCAGTGCTTGTACTCTCGAAACGGCGTGTTCGATGCGTTCGCCCAGGAGAGTCCGTAGCTGGCGAAGGAGCTGTCCTTGCCGAGCACGGCGTTCTTCTTACGCTCAAATCCCCAGATGCCGCCCTCGGCGCAGCCTCCGTTGTCGGCCAGGAAGAAGATGATCGTATTCTCGAGCTGGCCGGTTCGCCTGAGCGCCTGGGTGATCCGCCCGATGCCCTGGTCGACGCGATCGATCTGGGCGGCGTAGATCGCCATGCGCAGAGCCATGTCAGCCTTCCGCTCGGCCGGAACATCCTTCCAGGCCATGGCGGCCCGATCCCGGTTGGTCAGCTTCCAGCGCTTGTCGAGCAGGCCCATGCTGAGCATCCGGGCGTAGCGCTCGGCGCGCAGAGCATCCCAACCGCCGAGATAGCGCTTTCGGTACTTGTCGATGTCCTCATCGAGGGCGTGCAGCGGCCAGTGAGGTGCGGTATGCGCCACGTAACAGAAAAACGGCTTGTCGGCACTCTTCTCGGAGTGCTCCTCGATGTACTTCACCGTTGTGTCGTTGATGGCATCGGAATAGAAGAAGTCCTCCGGATATTCCTTCAGCTGGGTATTCTCGAGGGTCAGGGATGAAGGAGTATAGAAGCTGCCGGCGCCCGAGATCGTTCCGAAGAATCGGTCGAAACCGCGCTGGCGCGGCCAGTTGTGCTTGGGGCCATCGGGCCCCTTGTGCTTGGTGACGTGCCATTTGCCGGCCATGTAGGTTGAATATCCCGCCGTGCGCAGCACCTCGGCGATCGTACGGCAGCTCAAGTTGAGGTCGCCGCGGTAGCCATCGTGTCCGAGGTCGGTGGTCATCCAACCCATGCCGGCCTGGTGAGGGTAGAGGCCGGTCAGCAGGCTCGCCCGGGTCGGGCAGCAGCGCCCTGTATTATAGAACTGTGTGAATCGCAGTCCCCCGGCAGCGAGCGCGTCGATATTCGGAGTCTGAACCTCCCCGCCGTAGCAACCAATATCGGAATACCCCATGTCATCCACCAGGATGAGAACGATATTGGGACGAGCCCCGGCGGCCCGGGCCGACCCGATACAGGAAAGCGCGATGAACAACGCGATGGTGAATCTCATGACCCCTCCCGATGGGCGGTTGTGGTTCTGATAAGAACAGGAACCGGACAGTATACGGAGACTCGCCGGCAGCACAATCAGCCAATAGCCCTGGGGTGGGCTTGAGCTCACGCGAGAGGGCATCAAAAAAAGCCGGGCGCGCCTCGAAAGGCACGCCCGGCTTCTGATTCGCGTAGTGTTTCTACGCTGTTCAGCTTAGCGCTTGAACAGGTAGAGGATCACCGCCAGCGAGAGCAGGCCCGTAAGGCCCTGGCTACCGAGGGTGCTCACCAAGCCGGTGATATTCTTGACGACATCACCATAAAACGCGCCACCGCCGCCGTCGGCTCCAGGTCCAAACAGCACACCAGCAACGACTCCAAGAGCGAGAAGGTAGACTCCTACCTCCGTCACATCACGAATCAAACCTTTAAGGGTTCCAAGGACGTTATCCATGATCCCTCTCCTTCAAAAAACGGTTTCCCGATCCAGGTCCGATCCTCAGCGCTCGCTGAAATCTTTTCCGGATCTTAATGAACCAGACTACGCCGGTAGAAACTCAAGGCCTCCGCCGGCCACAAAAACAAATTCAGAAACGTACTTTACTACTCTCCTGGCATTCAGGAGTTGTCGCCGGCGCTCTTCAGCAGCCCCAGAACGATACAGGCGGTGATCAGGCCAGTGAGGCCCATGCCACCGAGACTTTTGATCATGTTGGTAATATTGCCAACTACATCACCATAAAACGCTCCCTTGTCGGCACCCATGAGAACTCCCATGACCACGCCAAGAGCAAGCAAACAAACCGCAACGCCTGTCAGTCCAGCGACCGACTTCTTTACCGTACTGATGATGTCACCCATCATATCCTCCATAGAAAAAAACTTGCCTGCCGCCGAAGCTTCCCCAATGGAAGCCCCTTGCGGACCAATCTGAACATGAAACTCACTACTGATTCCGGAACAGCTCTTCCCCGGGGCCCAGTGACCCTGGCTTCGAATTGATCCGGATACCCGTCCAGATCGCGCAAGCCCTTTGCTATACGCTGAAACTAACTAAGCGACTGGTTACACCCGCTGCCCTTGAGGAGACTGCCCAGGCCGGTCTCGATGACAACTGCAGGCGCCGCGCGTTCTTCACTTCTTCGTGCGGCTGAACCAGTTGAGCGAATGCTAAAGGTCTAAAGGACTGCGTTCAAGAGTGTTTTTTGCCGGTCCAACCCGTTGCGCAGTTCCGATATACCTACCGACCGGTAAACCCGTAAGATTCGCTGGAAAATCCTGCCGAATGGAAAATAGACACCTTCGGAGCCGGGTCACCTGGCCGAGCTGAGGAGCCTGTGGAATTCGAATGTGAGTCCTTAGCGACCAGCCGGGGCCCTCCAGCCCCCAGCCAGGAGCCCACCAACTGAAGTAGCTGATAAAATCAGGCTTTTCACTCCATCGGCGGGAAGAATCACCATGGATTTAGACAGGTCACCAGGTACCAGAATAGACCGTCGCTATTTCATACGCCCTTGCATTTACCCGGGCCAGGTTCGTGCGCGACACCTGAAATTATCGGTACTTTAATGAAACGCGGCAAAACACAAACCCGATAAATCTTCTTCCGGAGGTTCAAAAAAAGATCTTAAAAAACTTTTTAACCATCAGGCCGGAAACAGATTCTGCCATTTTCATCGGCATCGGACTTTAAGAGCTGTTCTCAAGCCTCTACCAGATCTGCTTTAAAGACCGTTAACAGGCTCCTGAAGGCTGATTACGACTCTTAGACCTAATCGCCTGTTGCCGTTGACACGCGAGCTGATTGCGTATCGGTTGCCTGAACGGCAGCTGGCCGGCTCGTAAAACCACCCACCGCCGCGAACCACACGGTATTCGCCTTCACCTCGGAAGGCCGGATCGAGCTCTGCGGCCGCACCGGTAGAATAAAAGCCCTCATTGTAGACATCGCTGCACCATTCGTAGAGATTCCCATGCAGATCAAACAAACCAAAGGCGTTGGGAAGCCTGGTTCCGACCGTATGGGGCCTTCCTCCACTGTTTTCGATATACCAACCCATGTCAGCAAGTACACCATTGCCGGCAAAAGCAGCACCGCTGCCGCCTCTGCAGGCATATTCCCACTGAGCCTCGCTTGGAAGCGAAAGACCGCTCAGAGCCGTAAATTCGACGACATCGGCCCAGGAGACCTGTTCAACGGGAAGATTTGCGGAATCCACCCCGTCGGGAAGAGCCTCTCCCTGGAAAAAGGACGGATTGGTACCCAGGACACCCTCCCACTCGGCTTGTGTCACCTCATATTTACCCACCAGGAAAGCGCTTAAGCTCGCTGTGTGGAGTGGCCCTTCATCGTACCAGCGGCCCTCCTCGCCCTCAGGAGTTCCCATGAGGAAATCACCACCGGGCAGAAGAACGAGAAGAATTCCCGTATCCGCGTGCACAAACTCCTCGAAACCCTGCTCGTTCAGCCCCTGGGGAATCAACCCTGCTGGTATTTCCCAGGAACAAAAAGCTCCTGGAGCCTCTCCATCCATGAAGAAGTAATCGATCAAGGCGATCGCATCCGATAAAGACACCGTTCCATTACAATCGGCATCCGGCCGCGTCCCGGGAGGCGGCGCAGTCCCCCCCCGGTAGAGGTGATTGAGTAGATAGACCGGGTCGGCAAGGTTCAGCAGGTTATCGCCGTTGGAATCGCCAAGAATGAAGGCATACGCCGTCCCCGGCGCGCCGCAGAAGAACGCCAAGTGCAGAAAGATAACTGTAAGTACCGAATATCTACGAATCACCGTCCCGTTTACCTCTTTCAGACCCAGCAGCAAGACTAAGGGCTGGCCAGCGTCGAGGCAACATCGGTTAGCAGCAGAGCCTTCAGCCCGCTCTTCAGTGCTTATGCGCCTTGAAGAGCTTGCTCTTCATGTCCCCGCCGGAAAGCACATAAGCGATCAGGTCGAGCACCTCCTCCTGGGAGAGCCTGTTGAGCAACCCCTCGGGCATAAGAGAATTCGGAAGCTTTCTACGGGCTACGATCGAAGCCTTGTCGACAACCGCCGGCGCCGCCTTGGCGAGAGGGTTGACGATCACCTTGACCTGCTTGTCCGTCTCTTCAACGATCATTCCGGTCACTACCTTACCCGTGCGCTGAACGAG
>DCKY01000114.1 GCA_002320775.1 Planctomycetes bacterium UBA1662 | reverse complement strand
GGCGTTTTCTCGAGGGCGGTTGCCGCGGGAACCATCGCGTCGAGAAGCGGCAGTGAGAGGGTGGCTCCGATGCCTTTGAGAAAAGTTCTACGCGGGAGAGCTTTCTTTGTAATAATCATAATGCTTCACGCATTCTAAACGGTATGCTGTTCACTATTCCAAGGATAATCGACGAAATTCGGTAGTCATTCTTGGCTGCTTCAGCGACGACTTTTCGCACAGCGGGCCCATCGAAATGTTCTACGCCGCGCCCCAGGGCGAAGGTCATCAGTTTCTCGGTGAGAGTGCCAGCGAAGAGTTCGGGGCGTTCGAGCAGGCCCTTTTCGAGTCCGTCAATCCCGGTGAACGCCTGGCCATCGGGCAGTCCGCCGCTGACGTCAAGTTCCCGGCCTTCCTCGTGCGTTCGCCACCGGCCGATCGCGTCGAAGTTCTCCAGCGCGAAGCCCACTGGGTCCATCAACTTGTGGCAGACGGCGCAAGCCTTGTTTGCGCGGTGCTGACCAAGCCGTTCACGCATGGGGAGGGTTTGGTCGACGTTGTTGTCTTCAAGGGCGGGCACATCGTTGGGCGGCGGTGGCGGCGGGGTCCCGACGATGTTCTCAAGAATCCAATTACCGCGAATGACGGGCGAGGTGCGGGTCGCGTACGAGGTGACGGTCAGGATACTGCCGTGGCGCAGTAGGCCGCCGCGCCTGTCTTCTGGTGCCAATGCCACCCGCCGAAAACGGCTCCCGTAGACGTGAGGAATCTGATAGTGCTTCGCGAGCCGTTCGTTGAGGAAGGTGTAGTCGGCTTGTAACAGTTCCATGGCGCTCCTGTCCTCGCGAAGGATGCTTTCGAAAAAGAGTTCGGTTTCCGACTGAAATGCCTGCCTTAGATTGTCATCGAAATCGGGAAAGAGTCGGGCGTTGGGCGTGAAGGAATCCAAATTGCGAAGGTAGAGCCATTGATTGGCAAAATTATCGACCAGAGATATGGAGCGCGGATCGGCCAGCATGCGGCGCGTCTGTTTCTCCAGGGCATCCGGATTGCTCAATTCATCTCTCTGCGCAGCATCGAGCAATTCATCGTCGGGGATACTGCTCCAGAGGAAGAAGGAGAGACGCGAGGCGAGTTCGATGCTGCTCAGGGGGTAGGCTGAATTAGGGTTGGCTTTTTTCGGGACTTTCTCGATGCGAAACAAGAACTGGGGGCTGACGAGAATAGAACTAAGAGCCATCTCGATTCCGGCTTCGAAGCCGCCCTTTCTGTTGGCCTGTCGAAAGAACTGCATGGGGCGTTCGAGATCTGCGTCGGTCACCGGCCGGCGGTAGGCGCGGCGGGCCAAGGCGGATAGGATTTGGCGTGCGGCGGATATGGTATCGTTACGATCCGCAGGGCGGGCGATGAAAATGCGTTTTCGGCTGGGCGTTTCACTGGGGCCGGTAGCCTGGTAGGGGCCGGTGATCGAAACCTGAAAAATGGCAGGTGACAGGCGCGGGTGCCGATGGCGGTTGAAATGAGAATTGTAGGGCTGTCGCTTGGTTTCGAGCAGCGATGAAGGCTTCTTGATAAAGGTGACGCCGAGGTCGCGCGGTCCGGCGGAGACTTGAATGCGAGTCTTGAGGTGTGCATCCAGCTTTGTGTGGTCGTTTCGTTTCTTCGGCTTCTTGACAGTGAACACCTTCAACCGTTCGCGATCCAGCAGCAGTTCCAGTTCGTGGGTTCCTGAAAGCCCTTCGACATGTTCGTTTCGGTCGCGGGTTAGGTGTATCTGAATTTCGTATTCGCCATCCTGCGGAAAGGTGTAGGGGATCAATGTTCCGCCCCGAGTGCCGAGGGGGAGACCGGGAACGTGCTCTTCCTGCGTGGTGTCTGGTGGAATGCGGATCGTGTGGCCTTCGGGCGATTTGCGCGGTACGCCCACGGCCAGCCGGCTGATTTTCTGAGCGGCGATGATATAGCGATTCAGCAAGGTGGGGGAAAGGTCGCCAACGGTGATGTTGTCAAAACCGTGGCTGGATTCGTCGGCCGGTAGCAACGCGGCGGCGTCAATGTCGAGCACGAGCAGATCGCGAATGGCATTTCGATACTCCGTGCGATTGAGGCGGCGAAGGGTGTCGATTCGACCGGGCTGTGGATGTTGAGCCGCGAATTTTTCGAGCGAGCTTTCGAGTCCGGAGAGGAGTGTTTTGTAGGTTGCTTCATCCGGTCGTTTCTTGCCGGCGGGCGGCATCTGGCGCGCGCGTAGCCGACGCACGACTTTTTCCCAGACCTCCGAATGCCGGCTTGTGGGCTGGGAGCTGATGGCTTTGAGGTTCAGGTCACCTTTGGTCGAATCGGCGTCGTGGCAGTCGAAACAATGTTCGGCGACGAGGGCGCGAAAGGACGGGCCGGAGAGGCTTGATGAATCTTCTGCGAACGAACAGGAAGCGAAGAGCAGTGTTGCGGCCAGACCAAGCTGTAAACCTGCTCTACGAAAGCTGATCGGTCCACGTGTATTCGATTTCCAGACGGTCAAGGAGCCAGTTTGGAGGGAATCAACTTCTTTCGCAATGGTTTAACGCTTGTATTCGCTCGGGAAGAACGAGGCTGCCAGTCAAAAAATATGGGGGCCGGAGGCAGACGGTCAGGTGATCGAAATCAAATCAGAGTTATGCGTCAGGGCGCCTATTTAGGAATCTTAACTTCGTGGAGTTTTACCCTAGGCTTGTGCCGTATTGCCATCCCTTGCGAGCTGGTTCCTTGATCAGCTCATCAAGTTCAGGCTGGCCTTTGACTTCCATCTTTTTGCTGTCCCATTCAATGCTTTTTCCTGTGCGCTGGGCAAGAGCTCCAAGAAGGACCATTTCCGTGAGCGGAACGGCATAGTCAAAATTAGAACCGGGCATCGGTCCATCCCCTTTGATGGCACGATACCATTCCTCAATGGGTCCATTTCCAACGGCAGGTAACTTGGGGATTTTAACCAAGTCGCTTTTGATTTCCATGAAGCGTTTGCCCGGGGTAATCATGGGGCTGTTGGGGCGCATCCCCGCATGGTACAGGGTTTCCTTAGTCCCTTCCATGTACATGCC
>DCKY01000021.1:1961-11767 GCA_002320775.1 Planctomycetes bacterium UBA1662 | reverse complement strand
CGACGCCCTCGACAACGGGAGCTTTCCCTTCGGAGCCTGTCTCCCCATCGAAATCGCCGGAGCCCCGGTTCTCGCCCTCAGGGTAACCTACGTCGGCGAGCTTGGCTGGGAACTGCACATGCCCATGGAAGCGGCGCCCGGGATCTACGACCTGCTCATGGAGGCCGGCAAGGCGCTGGGGGTCCGCAACGCCGGCTACAGGGCGATCGAATCCTGTCGGCTCGAGAAAGGCTACCGCTACTGGAGCACCGACCTGACCGCCGACTACACCCCCTGGGAGGCGGGGCTCGGATTCTGTGTCGCCCTCGACAAGGGTGACTTCATCGGCCGCGAGGCCCTTGCGGAGGCGAAAGAACAGGGAATCACTCGAAAGCTCTCCTGCTTCACCCTTGAAGAATACAGGCCGCTGAACGGCGGCGAGACTATCTCCCGTGGAGGCGAGGTTCTCGGCGTGTTGACCAGCGGCGGCTACGGCTATACCGTCGGCCAATCCATCGCCTACGGCTACATCCCCTCCGAGCTGACGTCAGAAACCGACTTCGAAATCGAGGTCATGGGAGAGCCCATCAGGGCGGAACGCCACGACGGAGCTCTCTACGACAGGAAGAGAGAAAAAATCCTGTCCTGACGCTCAGGCCGGCGAGCCGGGAAGACGCTCAGCGACCAGCTCGGCTATGTCTTTTACCTCGACCGGGCTGTCAACGGCGTCGCGGGCATCGGTCATCATCGTCATGCAGAAGGGACAACCTACGGCCACGGTCTCAGGGTCAGTCTCCTGCAGCTGACTCCAGCGCTCGGAGTTGATTCGCTCGCCCGTGTCTTCCTCCATCCACATGCGGCCGCCCCCGGCCCCACAGCAGAAGCCCTCCTTGCCGGACTGCTCCGGCTCGACCACATCGAGGCCGGTCGAACGCAACACCGAGCGCGGAGCCTCGACGACATCGTTCTGTCGAGCCAGGTAGCAGGGGTCGTGCAGGGTTCCACGAACCGCCGCCCCATCCTCGAGCACCAGGCGGCCGGAAGCGAGCAGCTCCTCGATAAACTCCGAATGGTGGACAACGTCGTAATTGCCGCCAAGGTCAGGATATTCGTTGCGGATCGCGTTGAAACAATGGGGGCAGGTTGTGAGAACGCGCTCAAAGGTAGCCGCCGACAGGCTCTCGATGTTGGCCCCGGCCAGCTCGTTGTAGGTGAACTCATCTCCCATCCTTCGAGCGGGATCTCCTGTGCAGCACTCGCCCTTCCCAAGAATAGCGAACCTGACACCCGCCGCCTGCAGGATCCTCACCATGGCCTCGGTAACCTTGCGGCTGCGCCTGTCGTAGCTTCCGGCACAGCCGATCCAGAAGAGAAGCTCCGGAGAATCAACCTCGTCAATCGTCGGCACACCAAGGCCCTCGGCCCAGTCGGCCCGGTCCTCCCGCGGCATCCCCCAGGGATTACCCGCCGCCGCGACCGACCTCAAGGCGGCCTGCGCGCTGCCGCGAATCTCTCCCTCAGCCACCAGGTGTCGGCGAAGATCAACAATCGCTCCAAGCTGGTCTATATATACCGGGCATTCCTCCACGCAAGCCCCGCAGCTCGTGCAGGCCCAGAGCACGTCCGGGCTGATCTCATCGCCATGCAGGCTCTCCCCCCCCTCGGAGCTACCCGCAATATCCAGCACGACCTTCATAGGCGAGAGAGGCTTGCCGGTGGCGGTTGCCGGGCATACGGTCTGGCAGCGGGCGCACTCGGTGCAGGCATCAAAACTCATGAGCTGTCGGCGGGTGAAATCCGACGCCACGGCCGCTCCGTAGCGGCCGGTCTCCTCGACCTCCTCCATCGAGACCCCGAGATACCTGCCGGCCTTGCGGTCTTCACGCAGAGCAATATTCACCGGGGCGAAGAAGATATGCCGCAGCTTGCAATACGGTATCAGCGCGATGAAGACCATCGACAAAACCATGTGCCCCACCCAGAAGCCCAGGTGGAGGCTGGTCAGGACGTTCACCTCCAGGCCCTGCAGCCCGGTCGCCAGCCACCAGCCAACAAAGCTCCAGCGCTCAAATGGATGGCTCTCCAGCCCGCCACCCGCCGCCGCGATCCGCAGCCCCTCGGTGGCGAAACCGCTCAGGCCGATGACCAGGAACAGCCACAACACCGCGAGGTCTACCGGGCGGCTCAGCGGGCGCAGCCGTTCCCCGGACCTCCTCCGAGAGAGCGCCAGCACGAGACCGAGGAGAAAAAAGATGCCGAAGACCTCGAGCGCGAAAGAGACCCCGAGGTAAAAGGTCCCGGTGAAAAAGAGGTGTTCACGACCCAGGAGCCAGCTTCCGTAGTCCTCCACGGCCACGATGCAGGTGCCGAGGAAGAGTACGAGGAAACCCCAGAAGACCAACGCGTGCCCCAGGCCGGCCGCGCCGGAGCGCCAGATCCTCACCTGCAGAACCGCGTCCCGCCAGAGTCGACGCCAGGCCTTACCCGGGGAAACAGCCTCTCCGGCCTCACGCCCGCGGCGCCAGGACCTCACGCGGCGCGCGATCCCCAGGACACAGAACACGGCGGCCGCAAGAAAGAGGATATACATGAGCGCGCGCGCCCAGGTTGGGACGTTCCAGAGAATCTCACGGGTGACCGTCGCCGCGAAGATCGTGTTCAATTTATCCACCCCGGCTCTCGAGCGCCGCGGTCAGCTCCGGGACCGCATCAAAAAGATCAGCCACCAGGCCAAGGTCCGCGACCTCGAAAATCGGCGCCTCGGGGTCCTTGTTGATCGCGACAATCGTCTTGGAGTTTCTCATTCCGGCCAGGTGCTGGATAGACCCCGAGAGCCCGATCGCCACATAGACCTCAGGGGCGACGATTTTCCCGGTCTGCCCGATCTGGAATTCATTCGCAAGCCAGCCGGCATCAACGACCGCCCGGGTCGCGCCCAGGGCCGCGCCAAGAACATCCGCCAGCCTCTCGCACAGAGGAATACCCTCATCAGGCCCCCGGGTCCCCCGGCCAACGGAAACGATGATGTCAGCCTCCTTGAGATCCGGGCGATCCGAGCTGGCCGCCTCCAGCCCGACGAAGACCTTGCCTGGACTCGCCAGGGCGGTCGGCGCATCGACGGGCTCTACCGCGGAGCTCTCGCCTCCCGAGGCTGGCGGCGCAAACTCGCTCGAGCGGCAGGTCACCAGCGCCTGCGGCGCCTCCAGCTCGACGGTCGCCAGCAGGTTGCCGACGAAAACAGCGCGCGTCAGGACTGCCTTCTGCGGATCGACACTCTCCACCTTCAATACATCACTGGCCATCGGCACATCGAGGAGCGCCGCAAGGCGGGGAAAATACTCCTTGGTGGCCGAGCTGGTCGCCGCCGCCGTCAGGCGGTACGGATGGCCGGAGAGAAAGGCTGCCGCCGCGGCGGCGAAAGCCTCGGCCGTGTAGACCTCCAGCTCGGCAGAGCTCATGGTAAACACCGTACCTCCGCCGAGTCCGGCCACCTCCGCGGATAGAGCTGCGGCGGAAGGCCCGAGAAGCAGGATGTCGAAGGAGCCGCCGGAGGCGGCCGCCGCCTCCCGGCCAAAGCCCGCGGCCGCGAGGTCCGACTTGCTGAGCTCGTTGCTCGTCGCCTGGATAATGATAAGCGTGTCTGTCATGGTCTGCCTGCCGCCCCGGCCAGAAGCGTGCCGGGAATAACAATCACCTCAAATGAGCTTCTTCTCCTCGAGGGCCTGGACCAGCTCCTCAACCGAGCCGACCTTGATCCCTGGAGGCTTGTCCTCCAGGGCCCGGAAACCCGTCACCCGGCTTCGGGCCGGTCCCAGATCGCCAAGCTCCTCGATTCCCAGGGTCGCAATGGGTTTTTTCTTAGCCTTCATAATACCTGGAAGGGAGGCATAGCGCGGCTCGTTCAGACGCAGGTCAGCCATGATCACCGCCGGAAGAGCGAGAGAAACCGTCTCCAGCCCGGCATCCACCTCGCAGACAACCGTCGCCCCGGAAGCGTCTTCGGAGAGCTCGATGTCGGAAGCCTGGCTGGCCTGGGGCCAACCCAGGAGGCCCGCCAGCATCGCCGGCACCTGCCCGCACTCATCATCGACCGCGAGCTTCCCGGAGAGAACCAGGTCCGGTTCCTCGCGCTCTACAACAGCGGCAAGAGCCTTGGCTACCTGGAGACTGTCGAGCTCGCCATCATGATGGACCCTCACCGCGCGATCAGCCCCCATCGCCATGGCGCTGACAAGCTGTTGCTCACATTCTTCCGCGCCAACGCTGACAACCACGACCTCCGCCTCGCCGCGGGCCTCCTTGATTCGCAGAGCCTCCTCGACCGCGAGCTCATCAAAAGGATTGACCTCAAACTGGACATTATCCAGGTCGAGAGCGTCCCCCTCTTCCGAGATTCGGATGCGGGCATCCCGCTGCGGTGTTCGCTTCAGAGTTACCAGGAGTTTCACTTCAGGTCCTCGGGCTGAAAGAAGCCTTCATCTCGTGCGGCGGCAGGCCGCCTCCGGAGACAAGTTACAACAAACGGAAGCCACTTCCCACAACCGCGAGGAGAAACTAGCCGCTGAGAGAACCGGGCGATGACGGCGGACGACAGATCGCCGCTATGATCTTCCTGCCAAGTCTCAACACGAAAACCACAAAGTGATTCGAGCCCTTTCCCCTGAGAAGCTTCCTGGCCTTCTCAGGATCCACCGCTCCGCCGCGCGTCTTGACGTCGACGACACCTGCGTCTCTCTCGGCCAGCCAGGCGGCTGTCCTGCGAGGGCGCCACGGCATCGACTCAAGCACCTCGTAGCTGGTAAACCAGGGAGCGGGCGCCTCGCTCTCTCCAGTGAGGAGGCCAAGCCCGGGAGCTATCTCTTCGAGGCCAGGATCCCGGCACAGACAGGCGGTGAGACCGGAGCGTTCCAGGGACAGCGCCGGCACGGCAATCCAACGATCCAGCCCGCCGCCTGAATCTCCGGGCAGCGGCCCGGGCTGGCCGCTGACCTGCTCTCCCCCGGGAAGCAGGGTCGCTGTGTGCTGGCCTTCATTTTCAGCGAGCGCTCCACTCCAGAGGACAGCCTGCACCAGGCGGCCGGATTCCTGGATAAACTCGACCTCCAGCCGTTCAAGCGCCGGGAGCTCCTCGACATCGATCCCCGGACCGAGCTTCACCGCCGAATCAGGATTTCTCTCCAGCAGGGACCGGATAAAATCAGGCCCGGGCTTGTAATCCCGATAGGCCCAGGCTCGGCGGCCTCGACCGCGACCCTTCAGATCCCCCTCTCTTCGTGAGGGGTCGAAATGAAGAGTCTCCCCCCCGAGCTCGAGGGTCTCAACATCTTCACACCGACAGTCGACGTCCTGCCCCGTTGCGCGCAGGTTCTCACCACACATCCAGGCCCTGAGGGGGCTGATATCATAGGCTCGGGTGGGAGCGACGGCAGCCAGAGCCATTCCATCTCCGCCGATGCCGCAACAGAGATCATGGATCCTCGTTGGAGCCAGGCGCTTGAATCGCTCCGCCTTATGGCCCGCGGTAAGCGCCCCGGTCGCCTGCTCGACCCCGGCGATGTCAGCGACGAGACTCTCCCGAAGAGGAAATTTGACGGCCGCGCGGCGGCGGGCTTCGACCAGCTCCAGCGCCACCGACACCAGCTCACCTCCCCAGGACTCGCGAAGAGCCTGCAGCCAGGAGATCCTATGAAGGTCACCGGTCTCCAGCGCAACGAGCAGCTCGCCCGAGGATGGCTCGAGAAGCCGCTTCCACAGCTCGATAAGCGTTTCTGATTCATTCATGGCCGGGACCTCCGGAGAGAGTTTGCGGTCGGCAAGGAGCATATTTCAACAGCAAAAAAAACGATCATCCGGAGTGCCCGCCAGCGATGGTCTGCTATGATGATAACAGGACGCCGCCAGGTCTTCGCGGCACCCCGGCACCCGAAAGGTTCCGCTATGAAAAGAAACCATCTGCGAAAAATAAGCTGCGGCATTCTCGCAGTAACTCTGCTCCTGGGCCTGGCAACACCCCTTGAGGCGCAATCACAGCCAGCCGTAAAGACGCAGGACCGCAGCAGGGCCATCCGGGCGGAGATCACGCCTGAGCTTCGTCTCGCCGTCAAGCGCGGGCTCATGCAGCTGATTCGCCAGCAGAGGACCTCTAAATCCTTCGTATCCGAGGACTACCCCGTGGCGATCAACGCCCTGATGGGAATGGCCTTGCTGGCCGGAGGGTATACGGACAAGACCGGCCCTGCAGCATACGTAGCCGCCCTGAAGCTCAACACTTCCACTCTGCTCCGGTACCAGAAAAAGAACGGCTATATCGACGACGGCGACAGCAAGATGTACGGACACGGCTTCGCCACGCTCTACCTTGCGCAGCTCTACGGAATGAGCGCCAGTCCCGACGGCGCGATCCGCAAAGCTCTTGAGCGCGCGATCAAGCTCATCGAACGCGCCCAGGGAAAGGAGGGCGGCTGGGATTACCTGCCGGCCGGAACCGGAGCGCTGACAAATAAGAGCGCCAATGGCGACTCCTCTATTACCGTCTGCCAGACCATGGCTCTCAGGGCAGCCCGCAACCTTGGCATCGCCGTCGATGGCGGGGTTATTGAGAACGCCCGGAGATACATCCAGAGAGCGCAACTCAAAGACGGCGGCTTCGCCTACAGGATCGGCCGGAGCTCTGCCGGGGGGAGCAGCGAGTTCCCGCGCTCAGCTGCGGGGGTCTGCATACTCTACAGCCTCGGCGACTACTCAAGCATCAAGATCCGCCAGGGCATTGTCTATCTCGAAAAGAACTACCGGGACCTCAACCACTTTCCTCACTACGCCCACTACTATTGCGCCCAGGCTTTGTTCCAGGTTGGAGGGCGCTCCTGGAAAGATTACTTTAGCTGGGTCCATCGACAATTGCTCAAGTACCAGCTGACCGACGGCTCCTGGAAGGCGGGCCTGATGGAACGCAGCGCGGGTGTACGTACGGCGATGGCCCTCATTGTCCTGCAGCTCCCCTACCGGTTCCTGCCCATTCACGAGCGCTGAGAGCCGGGCAGCGAACAGGCGAAAGCTGCGAAGGCGAACACAACGAAGAGCTCTTCAGGATGTTACAATACCGGGCCTGTCGGCCTGGTTCGTTGCCGGGCGGAAGAGGCCTGTACAATCGCCGCGCAACCGCCCGGCCTGGCATCCGGAGGAATTTCATGTACCGAAGACTGGGCTTGACGGCGTTGACTCTCTGCCTGCTGCTTGGGCTGCTGGTCCCGCCAGCCTCCAAGGCAGGAGCGCAGGAGCCGCCCAACATCATCTTCATCATGGCCGACGACCTTGGCTACGGCGATCTTGGCTGCTACGGACAGGAGGAGATCAAGACCCCCAGGATCGACCGGCTGGCCGCAGAGGGGATGCGGTTCACCGACTTCTACGCCGGATCGACGGTCTGCGCTCCATCGCGCTGCGTGCTGATGACCGGCTACCATACCGGACACGCCCTTGTCCGCGGCAATGCCCGGCTGCCTCTGCGCCCCGAAGACATCACCGTGGCGGAGGTGCTCAAAAAGAAGAGCTACTCTACCGGCATCATCGGCAAGTGGGGTCTCGGAGAGCCCGGCTCCACCGGCATTCCCAACCGCCAGGGGTTTGACTACTGGTTCGGCTATCTCAACCAGCGCCACGCTCACAACTACTACCCCGAGTTCCTCTTCAGGAATGAAGAGAAGATCCGGCTCGAAGGCAATGTGGTAAAGGCCGCCGGCCCCGAGGGCTCGGGGGTGGCGACCAGCAAGGTCACCTATTCGCACGACCTCATGGCAACCGAGGCGCTCTCTTTTATCGACCGCAACAAGGACCGCCGCTTCTTCCTCTACCTGCCCTTCACGATCCCGCATGCCAACAACGAGGCCCGCAATAAGGGAATGGAGGTCCCCAGCCTGGGGATCTACGCCAAAAAGAGCTGGCCCGAGCCCCAGAGAGCCCACGCGGCGATGATCTCCCTTCTCGACCGGGATGTCGGCCGAATTCTTGATCGCCTTGAAAAACACGGCATCGCCGAAAACACCGTTTTTATGTTCACCTCCGACAACGGGCCCCACAGCGAGGGCGGGGGCAAGTCGACCTTCTTCAAATCTTCCGGCAAGCTCAGGGGCCAGAAACGAGACCTCTACGATGGAGGGATCCGGGTCCCCCTGATCGTCAGGTGGCCCGGCAAGGTAAAGGCCGGCTCTACCACCAACCACATCGGCTGTTTCCAGGATTTCCTGGTCACAGCCGCCGAGCTATCCGGCGCCGAGGCCCCCTCCGGAACCGATGGTGTCTCCTTCGTATCGACGCTGCTCGGAAAAAAACAGAAACAGCACCCCTATCTCTACTGGGAGTTTTACGAGCGCGGCTACTCCCAGGCTGTTCGCATGGGCAACTACAAGGGCGTGAGACGCGGCGGGCGGCCTGTCGAGATCTACGATGTCACCTCTGACATCGGTGAGCGCAACGATCTTGCTGCCGCGCATCCCGAACTCGTCAAGAAGGTGGAGGCCGCCTTCGAGGAGGCCCACACACCCTCACCCCATTGGAAACCCCGGGAGCCGAGAAAAAAAACAGGTCGGAAAAAAGCCGGGAAACGATAGCAGGAGGCGGGTTCATGGAAAAAGGAATAGCACGCTACCTCTTCGAGCTTGGACAGCTCAAGCGGGTCAGGCGCTCTGGCTGGTGGGTCGCGGGTGTTGATCAGCCCGAGAGCGTCGCCGACCACAGCTTTCGCTGCGCCGCCATCGCCTATTTGCTGGCGGAGCTTGAGGGCGCGAACCCCGAGAGAGCGGCGGCGATCGCCCTCTTCCACGACACCGGTGAGACCCGGGTCAATGACCAGCATCGCGTGGGAAAGACCTATGTCAACTGGGACGGGGCGGAAGAAAAGGTCGTCGAAGACCAGCTCCAGCGCCTCCCGGAGGTGCTCGGAGACAAGCTCCGGGCCCTGTACTCAGAAGGCGCGGCTAAAGACTCCCTCGAGGCCCGCATCGCCAAGGACGCCGATCGGCTCGAGTGCCTGATCCAGGCCCGTGAATACGAAGATCGCGGCCATCACGCGACCCGGGAATGGATCGACAACGCTCTCGCGGCCCTTGAGACCGAGTCGGCGAAGAAGATCGCCGAGGAATGCTCCTCGGCGAACCCTGTTGACTGGCACAACCGCGACTGAATCCCGGGCGCTCCTACTGCGCGCAGGTTTCGGGACAGCCGGGAATCAACCGGCAGTCGACACCACCCGCGGGCTCGGCACCCTGCTGAAACAGGTAGACCAGGAGAGCGACCGCATCGGCCAGATCGACCCCCGAATCACCATTGTGATCGAGAAGCGCGATGTTTCCCGGATCGCGGGAGAAGCCGTCATCGCAGGGCAGAACAGCGGGTACACCGACAAAGAGATGCCTCAGGAGAGCGACCGCATCCGAGATGTCGAGCCGGCCATCCTGGTTCGCATCCCCCGACCTCTGTAGCCCGCCGGCTCCCGGCGGCAGCCCCAGGGCGTGAACGCCAGGCGAACCGAGGAGCTCGGGGCTCGGGGCCCAGCTCTCGGAATCATTCCAGGCCGAACGCTCTGCGAGAGCGTCGATGATCACCAGGGACCGGCCCTCTCCATCGGTCTCGGGAATCCAGCCATCGCTGTACTCAAAATCGAGAATCTTCTCACCCAACGAGCCCACCAGCCGCAGCGGCTCGGTATCATTCGCAAGGCGACCATCGTATTCGCCCGCGATCAGGATGCGGCCCACGTCGTAGCGGCTGGCAAAGGCCTGCAGATTACGAACGAGCACCACCACCTGCCCGGGCGCCAGGCGCTCAACCGC
>DCKY01000021.1:0-1565 GCA_002320775.1 Planctomycetes bacterium UBA1662 | reverse complement strand
GTGTTGGCAAGCTCGAGGAACTCGAAGTCTCCCTCGCTCCAGGGGCTTCCCTCCGGCGGCGGAGCGGGATGGTACATGAGCTCAGTGATTCTCAGGGGCGTATCGATATAGAAGTGGGCCTCCTCCAGCGCGCTCCATTGCCCATTGGAAAGCGTCCTGGCGCGAATGAGCGTCGGCTCGTCCAGGACAACCCCACTGTCATCGACAGCCGCCGCGGTCACCTCCGGAAGAATGAGGAAATCCGAGGAACCATCGCTCGTATTCAGACCGTGGATCGCCAGAACGTTACGCCCGACACGCAGAAGATCCGTCGATTCACTGATGTCAAAATTCTCGAACACCACCGCCCGGCTATCAGAGTTGGTGCCGAGCGAACGGGAGTTCCATTGCGGATCGGGACGATCATTGCTGGCAGCGACCCGCTCGCCGTTCAGGTAGGCGATGAAGCCATCATCGTATTTCATCCTCAGCGTCAGGAAGGCCAGCCCCTGCGGGTTCTCCACGTCAAACTCGATCCGCAGATAGCAGGTCGGGTTGATCTGATGGGCCAGCTCGAGGATGTCCGTGTTGATCAGGTCCTCGAAGCCCGCGTTTCTCTCGTAACCGACACCGGTAGTGCCGCTGAGCCAGGCGGAGTCGTCGAAATCTGGGGCGATCCAGTCCATCCCCAGGGAGTCGTCAACTGGAACAATGACCCGCACCGACGCCTCCGTAGGAAGGAGCACCTCGGCATTCATCTCTCCCCCGAGAACAGCCTGGGGAGCTGTCTCGCCGCCGGGCAGCCTGGGATCTTCACCGTCAACGGTATAGTAGATGGAGCCCTGGTTCGCCCGCATGGTCAGGACAAAGCCCGGCTCGATGAAGCCGCCCCGACGGTTCAGCTCCGGGGCTGGTATGGTCGGATAGAGCCTCGCACCGCGGAACTGGTTCAGCACCGTCTGCGAGCGCCGCGGCAGGTAGTTGTTCAGGATGTTGTCTCTTTCCCTCTCCCAATGCTCATCACGGGTATAGGGATTCCCGGAGTGCTGGTCCCCCCAGCGGGCGGACTCCGCGACCACCGCCCTGTCTATGGTGTTCGCCAGCCTCATGAAACGCGCCGCCGGCCTGTTCCTCTCCGGATGCTCGGGATCCCAGCGCTGGTTGTCGGGGTCGACATAGAGAGGGCCACCACTGGAAAAATACCTGTGCAGCCGGTCTCCGAAGCGCACCTGGAACTCGGCGTTCGCGCGCAGACGGCCATATACCTCGGCCACGCCGTTGTTGACATTGACCCTATTGGTTGAGAGATCGGAGCGGATCCCCATCGACCACTCGGAGTCCCACATATAGTATTTGAAACCCGTTGGCTGGGCGGGGTTGAAGCCAACCCAGTAATTCTTATGCGGCCAGTCCGTATTGCCGACATAGAGATTGGTGATCATGTAGTCGATGATGTTGTCGACATCGACGTATTGGGGGAGGTTCGGATTGTCGGAACCATCGGGGTTGCGACCCTGGATGCGCTGGTAGGCGGCGTCATCCTCGAGGCCCTGACGGGCCAGGGAGAGCATTCTGTTCCAGGCCTG
>DCKY01000032.1 GCA_002320775.1 Planctomycetes bacterium UBA1662 | reverse complement strand
GCTGTTCTCCCTGCTGGGAGGGTCTCCCAGTACCGGCGGAATTCCTCTGACCCTCGGGCGTTTCACTCTCACCCTGTTCGACCTGCGGCTCCTCAGCGCGTTCCCCTTCCTCTCGGGGCGCCGCCGCTTCTTCACCCTCTCGGGGTTCACCATCCGCTTGCGCGCTTTCACTATTCTCCTGCCGGGGGTTTTCTCCAGCTTCCCCTGACTGCCGGCCCTGCCCCGACTGCCCGGGCTGGCCTTGTCTTCCCACGCGAGAGCCCTGACGACCCGCGGACGGCCCGCCTGTCTCACCTTCACGCGGTTCTCCCTCGCTGCTTTCCTCGCCGGGGTCCTCACCTTCGCGCGGCTCCCGCTCACCGGACTCTTCGCCCTCCTGCTCCTGGCGAGACGAACGTTCGCCCTGCTCTCCCTGGGTGTCCTGCCCCTGCTGGCCCGCGGGCGAACGGCCGGACTGGCCGGGCCGCCCCTGTGCCTGCGAAGGATCCCTGCCTCCCTGGGAAGATGGCCGACCTTCCCCCGATGGCTCAGCGCGGGCGAGCTCAACCAGCTCTCCCTCCGGATTGTTCTCTTCCCGCTCCCCTTCCTCCCGCTCACGATTTCCACCTGCCGCCAGTTCCCCGGCCTCCCCCTCCCCGCCAGCGGAAATCTCAGGGCGCTCTGAAAGATCAGCCTGGAGACGAAGCAGTTCTTCGACCAGCGAACTTTCACGGAAGGCCAGCTCTTCGAGACGCTCCTGGGCCTTCACCCTCACCTTGTCGAGATTCTCCTTGAGCTTCTCAGCGGAAACGACCGCGAAGTTGATCTCCTCGGAGAAGCTTTCCTTATAACCTCCCGGGCCGTCATTATCCCGAACCACCGCCCGAAAGCTGATGTTCATCCCCGGCTCCAGGGCCAGCGGGGCCAGTTCGATCGTCCCCTTGATGTCGACAACCATGCCGTCATCAGTTTTCACCGCATCCCAGGGGGGGAGCTCAGCGGCTGTCGGCTTGCCGTCTTCAAGCGTCTCGGCCTGCAGGCCTCCGATGAGAAGCTGCAGCTCCGAGAAGCCGAAATCATCACTGGCACGGAGGCTGTACTCAACCCTTCCTTCTGGCGTGACCTCCCGGAGCTCTCCCGCGACCTGCAGCTCGATCTCGGGCTGCGCGTCAGGCAACGCGACCAGCGCCAGCCGGGTCTCCTCGCTGTCAAACCCCCACCGGCGGCCCTTCACTCCAGCCTCGAGAAAGCCGCTCGCTGTCACCTCAAAAGAATACCTGAAACCCTTCTCTCCCAGGAGCTCAGCCTCGACCTGGCCGTCTTCACCAAACCTCCCCCAGGCGCTCTTCAGCACTCCATCGCACTCCGCCTCGAAAATCACCTTCGAGCCGGCGATGACCTCAATTTCTCCGGCAGGATTCACGAGCTCTTTCTCGCCAAGCCCGGTGTGTTCAGGAGCGCGGATGCGAAGTACCGAAGAGACAACCTTCGGACGGTCATGAACCTCAACCCTGGTTTTCCTGCTGCGGTTGTCACCACCGAAGAAATAGAAATCAAAGGAATCCAGGACGCTTGGAATGCTGTAGCTGAGCGCCGCCGCCCTGACGCTGACCGCTTCCCCCGCGCCGGGGCCGCCCTCGGTTACGGCCGAGGCCGTCGGCCAGATCCCCTCACGAGTGATCCCGGGAACCAGCCGGCTCTTACGGTTGCTGCCGCCGGACTCAACCACGATGAACACATCCCTTGGATTGCCATTTACCCAGCCGCGCAAATCCAGACGCGCCTTGCGAGGGTGATGCCAGACGGGCTCGGCGCGTTCGAGGAAAAAATGCGTCTCCCGGGGCCAATGGGTAGAGGAGAGCGCCAGGTTTCGATGAACCCAGAGCGACGCCTGCTCGGGAAAGAGAAGTCCACAGGAAACCAGGAGGGCGATCGCCCCCACAGCAGCCAGCTGGTTCCTTCGTACCGAGCCGGTGGCCAGAACACGGCCGACCTCCAGGTCGTTGACGGCCTGCTGAGACTCAGAGAGGGCCCTGTCAAAAAGCTCCTTCTCAAGCTCAGACCGCTTCGCTACATCCCCCGGCTCAGCGACAAGCTCTTCGCGGAGCTCTACAATATTGGCAAGCTCACCCTCGAGGTCAGCTGAGCTATTCTCGACCGCGGCGAGAAGATCCTCCCTGGAGAGAGCGGAACGTATCCTTGTTCGCCCCCGGATCAACACCCGGACCCAGAGAGCCGCCGCCGCTGCCAGAACCGCCAGGCGCAGCGTCCAATGCATCTCGAAGGTGAAATCCAGGATAAAGGAGAGACCGGCCGTGGCCGCCAGCATGAGAAAGATCGCCGAGATTCCATGCCAGGCCAGCAAGCTGTAATACTTCTTCTCAAGACGCTGAAAGAGCCTGTTCAGAGCGGGCGCCGGATCCTGCAAGCGGCTTTTATTTTTCATCTCGACCTCCGTATCGCCGGGAACCTGCGAGGGCCCCATCAAGGAGATGATGACGGCTCGTTGATTTTAGATCCATCAATTTAGCCTCCAGAGCTTCCTGAGAATCCACTCTAACACCAGCATGCCGGTAAATAGGAACATCATCATCGCCGAATCCCAAACGGTCGAAGCCCGGCGGGCAAGCACCTCGCTGACCGAGGCATCAGGAATCAGCCCGGGGGCGCCAAGCTCCCTGAGCTCGGGTGACACGGTGAAGAAGCGGCCGGCGCTGGATTCCGCCACCTGCTCGAGAGACCGAAAATCAGGCGAGAGATCTTCAAGCTCGGCATAGATATCAACGATCTCGAAAAAGCTCCTCGCCTCCTCGCCCAGGCTCACCTGGTAATGACCGGCCTCCGCAGTCCTGAAGATCCCGCTGTACCTGCCGGGCGAACCGGGAACCGGCGCGAGGGTCAGCCTCTTACGGATTTTTTCTCCAGGCGAAGAGGCCGCTTCGCCTGGTCGCTGCGGCTGCACCTCAGCCTGGGGTTTTTTACCCGACTCGATAAAGATCTCCACCGCAGCGCTCTCCACCGGGCGGCGGCGCGAGTCCACCAGGCGCACATTGACCCGAACGTCTTCTTCCTTATTGTAGCGGTCCCTGTCGGTCTCAATCGTCGCCCGGCGCGTACCTGCCTGCTGCTTGCCAAGGGAGAGCTGACGAATAATCGCCGCCCAGAAGCGCTCGTGAATTCCAACCTCGCCAGCTCGCCAGCGCCAGAAGTCATCGGTTCCCAGGTAGAAGACCTCGGCAAAACCGAGACGGTGTGTGGCCGCGATGATGTCAGACTCCTTCTGCAGCAGCGAGAGCCCCCCGGGCCGGAGGCGGGTTGCCTGGTACCAGAAATAGAATGGCGGCAGCCGCTGCCAGAGCTCCAGGTTATCAACAGGCTCGTTGCTGAGACGACACAGGGAATGGGATCTCCCTCTTGCGGTCAGGGTCGGCAACCAGCCCTTATCGAAGATCCTGCCGGAGAAAGGCGCCCGGGCCGAGGCGAGCTCGACCGGCAGCAGGGCTCGCAGCTTCTTGAATCGGTCAGCTCGCGCCAGGGCATGGGTGTTGATCTCACCAGCCACAAAGGCGAGGCCGCCGCCCTGCTCCGTCACGAAGTCAACCAGCGCGTCCTGCAGGGCGGGGGTAACGGTCGAGGGCTGTGGATCAAGCATGAGCACCACATCATATTCGCGCAGCTCTTCGCTGGTCTGGGGCAACTCGGTGATGAGAATATCACCATCCTGGGGGTACTCGGTATCGGCGCTGCTAAGCCAGCAAGAGACCTGGATCCCATCATCACGAATCGCGAGGTTACGTAGAAAACGATACTCGTTGGTCGCATGGCCAGCCATCAGCAACACCCGGCGCAGCTCGCTGGCGGCCGTCACCTCCGCGCTCTGCAGGTTGTCACGCCATTCGATTTCGCGCTGGTCGCGCTCGATGCTGAGGGTGTAACGATACTTGCCCTTCTCAGCCAGCTTATCGGTAAATCGCAGCCGCTCTTCAAGCATCCTGTTCTTCGGCGTGAGGTTGCGGGCCTCAACCAGCTTCCTGTCTCGGCCATCCTCCCGGCTGCGATGCAGCTGTACCCTGACCGTACGCTGGATACCCGAGAGCAGCACCTTGGCGTCAATTTCCAGGGGATAATCGACCTCGATAAGAGGAGGTATGTTCAGCTCCTGGACGACAAAGTTCATCGGCTGCTTATCGACACCCACCCCGACAGTAAAGATCGGCACCCGGCGGCCAAGCGAGATGGCATCGAGAGCCCGGAGGGGAGAAGCCCCGGAGTTGTTGCGGCCATCGGAGAAAACGATGATGCCCGCAAGAGGGTCCCGCTCAAATTCCTTGACCACCTGGACGAGGGCATCGCCGATCCGGGTCTCATCCTGGGCCGTGGCCGGCGCCTCTCCGTTGACGAAGGGCCCGACCTCCTTGAGCTCCGAGCCGAAGGTGAAAAAAGACAGCTCGTTGTTGCGGCCAAGAAGCTCGAGCAGCGAAGATTTCTCTTCCTCATCGGCGACAGCAAGCTTCTTCTCGACAGCCGCCACGATGATCTCCGAGCGGGTGGGCTGCCCGCCGGGGTCGAGGTCAGTCGCCCTGGCGACCACTCGAAAGGACTCTTCATCAAGCTTGTCCTTCTCCTGCATGCTGGCGGAATCATCGAGCAGCAGGACTGTCTTGCCGGGACGCTCGATTCGGATCTCCGTCAGCAGGCGCGGGTTGAGCAGGATCAGGACAACCAGCACCAGGCAGCCCAGGCGCAGCAGCGCGAGCACCGAGCGCTGGAAGATTCCCAGCTGGCGCTCCCTGAAATAGAGAGCGCAGATAAAGGCCAGGCTCCCCAGCAACAGGATCGCCGAGGCCGCCAGCCAGAAGCCCTGGGGCATGCTGGAGAATTCCCAGAAGGTCTCACCTCCAGCGGGAGTCTCTCCCTCCTCTAGACCGAATATCGTTCTCAGCCAGGAGTTCACTTGCTCACCTCGAATCGTTCCAGGCACATCATATTTTCCTGCCAAACCACCATGCCGCGAAGAGCTCCAGGAGCAGGAAGACCCCGGCCGCAAGAGCGAGCCAGCGCCAGACCTCTCCCTCCTGGTCTCTCCGGAAGGCGTCTACGTCAACATTGCCGCCGATGACAAAGCGGATCCCCGTGCCGGCCAGGGCGGCCCTGAGGCCATCCTCGCCGCATCCAGCCAGGTCGCTCTCGCCAGCCTCGCGACGAACCGAATACCAGCTTGAGACCGCCGACTCGGCATCCCCGGCGGCAGTTTCCTCGACAACCCTGAATAGCCCGGCTGAGTGCGGCCGGTAGCTCTCCCCAAGGCCGATGAGAACCTCATCCGCCGGGTTGGCTTCCGAAGAGCCGTCTTCTGAAGGAGGCTCTATCCTGTAGCTCACGCCGGGCTTTTCCTCCAGCCGCAGGGCATCTCCGGCCTGCGAAGCCCTGCCCCGGCTATAGCTCCGGGACAGGTAGCGAACCCATTCCTGCATCAGGATCGGGTAGGTATAGTCGGTTGGCCAGTCACCCCAGTCGCGATCGGCTGTGGTATTGAATACGGCGATTCGGCCGCGGCCCTCGGTCTCAGCGGCATCTTCCGCTGATTCCTTTTCTCCCTCCGCGGACGCATCCCTCCCGGCCAGTGAATACCGGCCCTCGATCACCGCCGCCGTGGAAAGCTCATCATCATAGCTCGCTACCACCGTGGCTCCCGGCAGCGGCTCGAGCAGAAAGAAGCGCCGGAAGATCACATGGTCGAAGGAAGAGTTCTTCAGGCCGCGGAAGAGCTCCAGGGTCGGATGGTCGTTCTCTCCAAAATCGAGATGAAGCGCCGCCGCAGGCGCAACCTCCTTGAGGATGGCCGGAAAGAGGACCGCTCTTGCGGTGGGCCCTTCGGCAGGCGGGCGGGCCAGCTCCAGGTAGCTCTCAACATCTATCTTATTGCCAAGGAAGTAGGCGATCCCGCCTCCGGAGTTGGCAAAGGCGCCCAGGGCCGCCTGCTCGGAAGGGCTGAACTTCGAACGATTGAGGAGAAAGACGCTGTCGGCATCCTCAAGCTCCTTCGCATCGATCTCACCCTCGACCAGCCTGACTGACACACCTGAAGGAACATCTCCCCGGGGAGAGAGGGCCGCGGCAAGGAGCCCCGATTCACTCGCGAATCGGTTGGCGGACGGCGCCCCATCCACCAGGGCCACCTGCATGGAATCACGCACGACAGCCACCAGCACGCTCTCATCGTCGCGCGCCAGGCGGTCCGGAGTGATTCCGGCCTTCAGGGGGTACTCGCCGCCCTCTGTGAAGATATGCTGAATCTCAACGCGTACAGTCTCTCCCGGAGCGATACTCTCAATGGTCGGCAGGGGAATCTTATGGCGCGCGACAAACTCATCCCCGTCGGAGCCGCCCACCTCAACGTCACCCTCGACCCGGACCCTTGGCTCCCTGCCGTAGTTCGTCACCTCGACGGCAAGACGAACCGGGACACCGGCAAGAACGGGGTCAGACTCGATGGAGAAGCCGGTTATCGCGGTATTGTCCAGGGAGCCGGAGCTCACATCGACAAACTGGAAATTAAAGCTGTCGGCGA
Organism: Planctomycetes bacterium UBA1662; assembly: GCA_002320775.1. Classification (GTDB taxonomy): domain Bacteria; phylum Planctomycetota; class UBA8108; order UBA8108; family UBA8108; genus UBA8108. The sequence continues at coordinate 3,029 of DCKY01000032.1, read as the reverse complement.
GGTCCTCGCGCTTGATCTCCTCGAAGAGAACCTCGAGCGAGTCCGCCAGGCTTCCATCCTCCGCCAGCCAGTCCCGGCGGCGGTAGTCACTGACCAGCACCACAGAGCGGACGACCGGAGCGGCGGAGCCCTTGGCCTCATCAATCAGTTTTCTCAGGATCCGGGGAAAATCCAGCGGCAGGTCGCTCGTTGCAACCTCCCGCAGGGAGTCCAGCAGGTCACGGCCGGCCAGTGAGGCCAGGGTCCCCGCCGACGTCCCAGTGGGGCTCCCATCGGTCACAACGCCGCCCTGGACCTGCCCCTCGACCTTTCCAAGCAGGCTCTCAGGTCTGCTTCCCAGCCAGACACTGACGGGAACGGAGCCTCCCATCGCATCCTGGACCTGGCTTACCGCGCTCTCCCGGGCCGTATCGAAGACCTTGCCTGTAGCGGAGACGGCCTCCATGCTGAAGCTGTCGTCCACGACAACAATCCTGCTGTCCTCTCTCCAGCCCGCAAGCCCCTTCAACACCGGCCGGGCCACAGCCATCACCAGGAAGCCGATGATCGCCATCCGGAGAAGAAGCAGGATGAGATCCTCGAACTTGACCCGTCGGCGGTTGCTTACCTGCGCGGCGAGAAGAAAATCCATCGCCGCCCAATTCTGCACCCGGTAGCGCCGCTTGTTCAGGATATGGATGATGACAGGGGCCGACACCATGGCAAGGCCAAAGAGAAGCAGCGGATTTACAAACATATCGGCGCTCCTCTATCCATTCCTCGACGCGGCCTTGCGCCGCCGAGCTCTCTGGGCCAGCAGCTTCGCAAGCGCCTCTGATATTTTTTCAGGACCGGTGATCAACTGGTAATCGAAGCCGTATCCCTCGCAGGACTTCTTCAGATGTCCCAGCTCTCCCTCAAGAACCTCGAGATACCGCTCACGAAGGCGATGCGGCTCGGTAAGAAGCTGCCGATCATCCTCGAGCCCCTTGAAAAGAATATTCGACTCAAAGGGAAACTCGCGCTCGTCCGGATCGAGCACCTGTAACACAACGGCATCATGGCCGCGGTAGTGCAGGAACCCCAGGGTAGCCTCGATCTCCTCCTGGGAAACGAAGAAGTCCGAGATCAACACAAAGAGACAGCGGCGAGGAAGCTGGAGGCTCACTCGCTCGAGCACCTCCTTCATCGAGGTCTTTCCCTCGGGCTCGAGGCCCTGCAGGCGGGCGGCGATGCTGGCGAGGGCCAGGGTCTTCGCGCTGGGAGGAACAAATTCCTTCAGGGTCTGGTCATGGACCGCGAGCCCGACGGCATCACGCTGGCGATGCAGGAGATGCCCGAGGGCCGCCGCCGCGGTGGCACCAACCTCGAACTTGCTGAGGGTTCCCGACCCGTAGGTCATCGAGGCGCTGGCATCGAGCACCAGGAGCGCGGTGATATTGGTCTCCTCCTCGTAGCGCTTGATATAGTAGCGATCCATACGCCCGAGCACCTTCCAGTCAAGGTGGCGCAGATCGTCGCCGGGGACATATTCCCTGTGCTCCACGAACTCGACGCTGAACCCGTGACGGGAGCTCTTGTTCTTTCCCGCAAGGAAGCCATCGACGATGCGCTTGGCCACCAGCTCGAGACGCGAGAGACGCGCGATGAGCTCAGAGTCGAAGAATTCGCCGGCTGACTTCATCGTATTCATTCCTGGGATTGAAGGTCGGTACATCATCGAGAAGCATGGCGACAATGTCATCCGGGCCGAGGCCTTCCGCCTCAGCGTGAAAACTCGGAACCAGCCGATGCCTGAGAACCGGAAGGGCCACGGCCCTGACATCGGCCCGGGTTACTGAAAACCTGCCGGCAAGAAGGGTGTGGGCCTTGGCCGAACGGATCAAGGCCTGCGCCGCGCGCGGACCCACTCCCCAGGAGATATACTCCTTCACCCACCCCGGCGCCGACTCTCCCTCCGGGCGCGACATTCTTCCGATGCGGGTCGCGTAGGCCTGCACGTGTTCGGTGACAGGAAGCGCCGGCAGGATCGCCTGCAGGGAGAGAATAACCTCCCGATCGAGAACCGCCGCGGCCTCCTGCTCGACATCTCCGGTGGTCCTGTCGATGATCTCTTCCTCTTCGAGAAATTCCGGGTAGTCGATGCAGATCTTCATGAGGAATCGGTCAAGCTGGGCCTCGGGGAGAGGGTACGTACCCTCCTGTTCAAGCGGGTTCTGGGTTGCCATGACGCAGAAAGGCTTCGGTAGCGGATGCGCCCTGCCCCCCACAGAGACCTGGCCTTCGCTCATTCCCTCCAGCAACGCAGCCTGGGTCTTCGGGGGTGTGCGGTTGATCTCATCGGCCAGCAGCAGGTTCGTAAAGACAGGCCCCTTCCTGAAAACAAAATCCCTCACGCCGCCGCCGGCCTTGTCATGAAAGATCAGCGTCCCTGTTACATCGGTGGGCATCAGGTCCGGGGTGAACTGGATCCGGCCGAAGTCCAGGGAGAGCGCCTCGGAGATCGTATTGACAAGCAGGGTCTTGGCGAGACCCGGAACTCCCTCCAGGATCGCATGCCCGCCAACCAACAGGGTCATCAGCAGCTGGTCAACAACGGCCTCCTGGCCAACGATAACCCGTCCCACCTCTTTCCGGAGCCCGCCCATCAGCTTGAGCATGGAGTCGAGCAATTCGAGTTCTGCCGGAGAGCCTGGTCCCGCCGCCTGCCCCGCGCTCACCGCTGGTACACCGCGAGGCGGTTGTAGGGAATCTGCAGGCAGAGAAGAGCCAGCGTGGTTCCATAGAGCTCCCCGCCATCGGCTCCATCCCAATACCCATCGATCGCCTGCTCGGCCATGAACATCTCAGCGCTCTTCTTATAGAAGGGCAGCCAGTGCTTGCCGCCGATCACGAACTTCGCCTGGGTCAGGTAATACTGAACGTATTCGGCGTGATGCCCGTAGCCCCATTGGGGATCGATGTTCCGATGCATGTAGTCGGTTATTTTCCGGATCAGCGGCTCATCGTATTTGCCCGCGTTCCAAAGCGCGACAACCGCCGCGGAGGTA
>DCKY01000160.1 GCA_002320775.1 Planctomycetes bacterium UBA1662 | reverse complement strand
TTCTTCGCCGAAGCCTTCTTCGCCTTCTTCTCCGAAACCTTCAGCAAAGGCTTCTCCTGCAACCAGTTCGGCGGTTGCTGCGGCTGATTCAGGAACAGTGCCAGTCCCTAAAGGCTGGTCAAAAGCGGCTTGTCCTTCACCGCCTGCTGGCGATTCACCGCCTGCTGGCGATTCACCGCCTGCGGGCGATTCACCGCCTTCGGAAGCTTCACCGCCTTCGGAGGCCTCACCGCCTTCGGAGGCTTCACCGCCTTCGGAGGCTTCACTCTCAAGACCTTCTTCCCCAAAAGACTCTTCGCTCAGCTCTTCCGCTTCGTCTCCAAATCCCAACTCATCTGCAAGTTCAAGAGCTTCTCGCAGCGGAGGATTGACGATTTCAGATTGGCCTGAAATAGCTTCCGCTCCCTGGCCAGTGGCCAGTTGGGCCTCGGTAAAGGCTTCAGTCGCTTCAGCAGCGAGTTCATCTGATTCTGAGCTTTCCTCGCCAGCCTCAGCTTCTTCACGCAGCTCCGTCAATTCACTCACGGCCTCCTGCTGCTCGGTAGCGGCATTTGCAAGACCGTTAGCGATAGCAAGATCACGGGCGATCGCTTCTTCTCGCGCACTGAGACTTTCAGAGGCTCTCTGCAATCCACTTGCAAGATCGGTTTCCGCGGCAGCAACACCTTCTGGGCTGTCTTCTCCACCCTGCTCGACATCTTCACCGACCTCTTCAGCATCTCGTAACGCTGTGGTCGCTCCAGGTTCGACTGCAGCTGCCTCTTCAGCAAGCGAGCCAGCATCTTCAGCGCCTTCCTCAACTTCCTCTACAGCTTTTTTAGCCAGCTCATCGATGGCGCGTTGCAGATCTCCGAGAGCCTGCTCAAGTGAATTCTTCACCGATTCCTGCGCACGATCGGCTCCGCTTTCATCCTTCGCCTCCAAGGCCTTCTCAGCGGTAGCGGATTGCTGGCTGGCCCGGGCCAGGCTCACGCTGGCTTCAGGAGCGGCTTCTGAAACAAGGTCACCAGCCTGCCCTGAAGCCTCGCCGACCTTTTCCTGCGCACCGGCATTCTTTTCTCCGCCCTTCTCGCCAAGCGCCTCAGACAAAGCCGCCCGGGTTGTTTTCGAGGCTTCCTGCAGCGCTTCACGTGCGGCGGCGCTGGCTTGTTCGGCAGCGGAGACATCTCCATCGAGGGTTGCCCTGGCAGCCTTGGCTGCCGAATCAGCAGCCTCATTCAACGTCTTCTCAATAGAATCAACGTCTTCTCCCTTTCCGACCTCCCCGCTTTCGAGCCCCTCTGCGAGACCTTCGGCCTCATCAGCGACCTCCTGCTGGGTGGCCGTGGCATCTAGAGCTGTATCAGCACGGCCGCTGGCCAACTCTTCAGACTGCGAATCAGCTTTACCCTGGTCCGCGAGAGCCTCCTGGATACCCACTGAGAGTTCACGGAGGGCGGCTGCCTTGGGACGACCCGCGGCCCGGTCCTGGTCAGCAAGTGCCTGCTTGACAAGCCCCTGGGCACGTTTCAGGCTGTCGAGTTCATCGCCGATCGCCTCGGGGCGTTCCGCCAGGCTCTCATCAACCGCTTCACGGGCATCGGCAACCTCTTCCAATTGCTCAAGACTCTCAGCAGCCAGCTCTTCAGCCGTCTCACCAACCTGTTTTCTCAACTCCGCGGCAGCCTCAGCCAGTTCCCTTGCGGCTTCGTCTGCGCTCCCATAAGCGGCGCCGGCTTTCTTCTTGGACTCCTCACCCTTGGCCTCAGCTGACGCTGTGAGGTTCTTCTGGATGGATTTGAACTGGGGAACAAGCGCCTCGAGTTTCTTGGAAACCTCGGGGGCCAGGACAGCCAACCCCTCGGCGGTCTTTACGGCAAAGGCTTCAATGTCGCCCTGTTCGTCAACAAGCTCCTTCGCAAGCGAAGCCTTCAAACCATCGCCCTCCTTGGCCAGCTTGCTCTCCTTCGCAATAATTCGTTCTGAAGCGGCGGCCCTCTCAAGACCTTCAGCGGCCCGTGAAAGCTCGGCGATTTCGACAGCAAACTGCTCTCTCTTGGCATCAGCGAGAGCAGCCTCCACCTCGGCACTGGCTCGTTCGAGCGCGAGGCTGGCGTCATCAAGTTTTTCCTCGGTCACCTCGGGCAATTCAGCCGCTGCGGATTTTGCCGCTTCAGCTAATGCCCGAACGGAATCCCTGACCGCGCTGTCAGCTTCGCGCAATCTTGAATCGACCACGGGCGGAAGGTCCTTGCCCTCCCCGATCCCCTCAAGCCCCTTTGCCGCCTTCTCGCCAAGAGAATTGGCAGCCGGCAGATCCCGCGCAGCTGTTTTCTTAACAACAGCCTGCTGCTTACGAGTGTCCTGAAGCTTCTTCTTCACATCCTCGAGATCCCTGACCCTGGCGGCAAGCTGTGAAGCGCTTCGCTTATCATCCTGCTGAGCGATCGCCGCAACGAGGCGGGCCTCCAGATTACCGAGATTTACAAGGACATCTTCCTGCTTCTGCTTGGCATCCTCCTTGAGCCCATCAAAGAGATTTCCTGTCGCATCGTAAGCCGCGGCTCTGGCGGCAGACAGCAGGGTGCTGGAATCGGCAAGATCATCAACCACCGGAACCAGTTCACCAAGATCACGCCGAATTTCAGTCTGATCCTCTACGAGCTTGCGGACGGCTTCATCCTCTTCAAGGTTCGACTTATCCGTGCTGCCCTTGACCTCGTTCTGCTTCTTGATCAATTCACGCAGGAGCTTCAAGGCCGCCTCAAGATCGCTTCCGAGCAGTCCCTGGGTCTCCTCGATCTTCCGCAGCAGCAGCTTCAGTCCCTTGATGACAAGAGTCTGCGAGCGAACGGCGCCCGGATAATCAAAAGCATCGAGCCGCCTGCCTGCATCATCAAAATCTCCGTCGGTTCCCGCCGCCTTGAGAATCCTCAGGCCATCAGCCGCCCCGGCACCAAGATCCCCGCCCCATTTACTCACCAGGATAAGACTCTCTTTCAACCTGAGATAGAGCTCTTTCGTATCCCTCTGATCCTCGATCGTGGTCAGGGCCAGCGCTTCCTGTCGGGCCGCGACATTCCCGGCAATCTCGCCCGTGACGTCTCGCACCTTGACCTGGTGCGAGATGAGTCTTCTTATTTCGGCTGCAAGTTCTGCTGCCTTCAAACGCAGCATCAGGTTCTGGCGCTCAACATACAGGCGTTTGATGATCTTCCGTATCATCACCCGGGCCGCCTCGACATCTGCACGGCGCGCATCAACCTCTTTACCGATAGCGCCTCGAAGCAGCACCACAACTTCCTTCATCTCTGTTTTGACCAGCTTGGTGATGTTGTTCCGCATCTCCTTGATGTCTTTGTAAAACGGCTCTTCAGAAAGACCGTTTTCTTCAAGTTGCTGCATCTGGATGTCGAGAATTCGAAGAACGAGATCTCTGGCCAGAGCATTGGCGCGCTCCTGGGCTTCCTGCTTTTTACGAAGCTCCAGAAGATCATCCTTCGGTTCCTCTTGCGCCTGGACAGGCGAAAAAAGGCCGGCAACCAGAAGGAAAGTAAGAAGACTCAATCGGTCAAAAATCGGTCTCATTTCGATTCTCCTTGAATCCCAAGTTCTTTTTCTATGATCGCGTCAATCTGGCGAACCGATCGTTCGTCAAGCTCGTTGATCGACTTCAAAAAACCCGGTAGGTCTGTAACTTGCATGCTCAAAGCTTCACTTTTCGACGACTCTCCCTGTAAGTCTCCCCGGTCATCGGTAACTTCAACGAAAAGCCTGACAACATCTCCCTTTACAAGCTCATACGGCGTCAGATCGCAAGCAAGCCTGTGCTTGAAGCTTGTAGAGGCCTTCTGCTCTTCGCTAAGAGTAATCACAACAGGATCTTCCTGTTCGGCCTCCTCTTTCTGTCTTGAGACCTCAACCAGGATTTTTGCCTTACTGAATCCGTAATCATCGACAACTTTGATATCGATCATAGGCTTTGCCGTGGGAAGAACATAGCGTGAAACCATGGAAGCTCGCACCCTGGGCGGTTTATCGGACTCGATCTGAACAATACCTTCAATCGTGGGTTCCGGATGCAGCCCATCGGTATCTTCGGCGGAAATCCTGTAATTCAAGCGTTTCTGGACCACCGCAAGGGGGGTGTCGGTAACAGTCAAGTCCCAGATTTTCGCGTCCCCTTCGGAACGACGGACAAATTTGTAGCGTTTCTTGAGAATTTCTATTTCAGGTTGCTTGAGATCTTTGTCACTGCGAAGCGCGACATCTACCCGGGACCCTTCCTTGACCTCTATCTGCAGGTTACCTGTCTCACAGTTCCTCCCCTTCCCGCCAAGCATCGTGCAATTATTGAACTTATCGGCATCGGTATTTTTCTTGCGGGCGTAGTCGGGGTCCGTCGAGGCGAGCTCAACATCGACCTTGGGCAAGGCGATGAGCTCTATTTCAAACCAGTGGGTAACGCCATCTCCCGCCCGGATCCGAAAGTCGAGACCTTCCGTCAGGCGAGCCAGTTCACCCACATAGACTCCGTCTTTATCCTCGTCATTAAGCGTCAGGTCGGCCTCGAGAGTTCCATCGAATTCAACTTTGATCTTCTCAGGGAGATCTCCTTGCTTCTGCTTACATTCGATCTGAAACCGGAGAGGCTTTCCGAACGGTCCCCTGGGATTCCTGGGCTTGGCTTCCGAATCATCGATCTTTCCGGTACGAACGTTAATATCCTCCATTCGATCCGGTCCTCCGATTGCGATCTTCTCGATCGTGGTATTGGTAGGATACAGCTCGGCACCAAACAGCAAGCGGTCGAGGAAGGCAGAAGTATAACCCGGGTAGGTTACTGCGAGGAAACCGACCAGGAGGCCGCTGACAAGGAAGGCCGCAACCCGCTTGCCCAGATCGTCGGCGGAATACCCCTCAAAGACGTCAAGGCCTTTGCTCATCTCAGCAACATTGTCCTTCACCGCATCCTGCAGTTCCGCGGACCCCCAGTCCTCAGCCCCCGGCTCCTCGAATTGGAGCGCGGCGATGAGATCACTGTCGATCCCTTTGGTCTTCTCTACCAGCAATGCCGTCTGGAAAAGACTTTCTCTACTCTGGAGCAATGGAGCGGCATACCGCCGGAAAGAATAGATCAGTCCATAGGCCGAGATCAGCATCAGGATCACGCGCTGCGCGCCATTCATCTCAAGCGCCCAATCGAGCAGAAAACAGCCGAATACGACCCAGATGGCCGCGGCCAGAAAGCCGGAATAAGCCGTTGTCAGCCGGACAGAACTTCTTCTTTTACGAAGAGAATCTAAATTTGAACGTAAGGTTTTTAGCTTTGAGCTCATTGCAGGTTCACCAGCTTTCTGAACAACCATTCTCCAAGCATCAGGATCACGATGAGAATAAAGACAGGCCAGGTATTCCAAAGAGGCAGCACCTTGAGGGTCACCTCTTTGCGGGGTACCGGCTTGATCTCATCAACAAGCTTGGAAACCGTGTGAAACTCGTAATTTCTACCGCCCGTTGAGGAAGCCAACCTCCCCTCGAGAACCCTGTTTCGTTTACCACTGCGGCGTTCAGCCGACATGCTCGCCACCTGGAATTGAACCTTGCTGACCTCGCCTGTAACCGGGTCTTTTACGTTCAGGGTGTGTTCTCCACCACCCAGAACCTGCAGTTCGGTTTCAAAGACACCCTCGCGCAAGCTGGTGACCAGCATCCTGGTGGAACCCTCGGTGCCTCCCTGAGGCGTAATATGGTGCGCTACGAGCCCACCCTCCGGAAGATCCTTTTCCCCAAGAGGCTCGAAATCCTTATTGTAGGCCTCGATGGACAGGATCACCCTGTCCTCCTCCTTGTAACGCTGACGGTCGGTTCGAACGACAAACCGCTTCTGACTTCCAAGCGCGTGGCTCAGACCAAGACGATGGATCATCTGACCCCAGAACTGTCTGTAATAGAGCTCACCGTATTTGCGCCGCATCCGCCAGGTCTCGTTGAAGGCCAGATAGATCACCTCGCCCTTGCCATAGCGCCTGATAGAGATCAGGGGCTGGCGGGTCTGGCCATCTGAAGCGCAGACATCCGTCGGATGGCTCAGCAAGACCGTGGCAAATGGGTGAGGCCTGAGTGCCGGCTGGTACCAGGGAACCGCTCCAAGGTTATTCCAGGCCTTGAGACTCTCCTGTGGACTCTCGCCAAGCTGCATGAAGGGTACTGAAGCGGCATCCTGGGTCAGCTTGGGCCTGAACTCGCGCTTGTCGACAGGTCTTGAATTAGGGTCAGCAATAATTGGAAGCATATCGGCTATCGGAGTCGCCAGCAATTGAGAGGGACCGAAGCGGGGGCCGCTGATAACAACGAGTCCTCCGCCGAACTTCCCGACAAACTCCTTGGTCATTTCACAAAACCGGCTGCTCAGGGTCGAGGCCGGCATGTCACCCAGGAAGATCACATCATTCTGAAAGAACTCGCTCCTCGCCGGGGTCATGGTCTGGAGGAAGAGGCTATTGGTATGCCTCACCTTGGGATCGGCTGAGCGCAGGAAGGTTCTGAACCCCCTCTCGCCGACCAGCTTGTCGCGATAGAAGACCTCCTTGATGAAACGCCATTCCCAGCTCGGTTCATACTCGACATACATCAAGCGCAGGAAATCATCCTGGATCGTTATCTCGCGCTCTCCACTGTTGTTCTGATCGATCACCTCGCCGTCCTGTTTTTCAACCTCGGCAGAGACTGTAAAGCGTCCAGCGACCGCGGGCGTGTAGGTCACATCGAGCGTTGTCACATCACCCTTCAGCTTGACCTCCTTCTCCTGGATCAACTGCTGAGCACCAGCTCCGGGACTCCCATCCCCGCTGACGGGCTTCGCCACGATGCGAACCTTGACAGTCTGGCCTTCGAGGCCGGTCTGGCGCAGGTTGACGGCGATATTCGACCGTTCAGCCTTCTTCATGACCAATGGCGCCTGGAGATTCAAGGCGAGGTCAACCACAGCCTCGGGGCCAAAGCCAACGGTGTACACCGGAACTCCAAGCCGGGAAGCGGCAACCTCGGGAGATGGCCCCGAATTCTGGCCAAAATCGCTGAACAGAACGACCCCGGCCAGGTTGCCCTTGCCGTGCCGACGCGCCAGGTCATCGAGGGCGGACCCGATGGCAGTCACCTGCCCGCTGTGAGCAAGCTGGCCAGCCACCGCTGCAACATCTATCTGATCCTCTACATCCCGGGTAATTTCTATCGTTTCAACACCATCGGGACGATCAAACTTAAATATGCGAAGGCGATACTTATCTCCCAGTTTCTGCAGCAGGTTATCCGCCGGGTTCTGCAGCAACCGCTGTAACCACTCAGTTCTCGACGGCTCAGCCTTATCGGCAGCGCCGGCCACAGCTGGAGCCGCGCTCACAAAAAGGGCCTTTTCTTTATCCGAAAGCTTATCCTCGATCCCCATCGAGTCACTTCCATCAAACACCAGCCAGAGTGACGGCTTGGGCTTACGAACAAGCTCAAGCTTAAGGACAGGCTCAGCCAGCACCAGGAGAACTGAACAAAGCAGGAGAGCCCTGGTTACCGTCAGACAGATCCTTGCCAGAGGACGCTTTGAGCTCTGCCAGCGGAAATAAAAGACCACTGAGAGTACCACCAGAGCGAGGCATCCAAACAACAACCAGACGCCATCAGCCCAGGGGGCCGTAAAGTCCAGGTTATGAGACTCTACCTCACTGACTTGATCGAAACCGAGCATTCTGCCAAGGAATTCAGTCGTATTCATGCTACACCCTCCCCTCCTGCCGCAGCCTCATCTTCTGAAGGGCCCAGTAGCCCGGCGATAGCCCCCCAGGACAAAATTAAAATCTCTACAAGCAGGAGCGCAAGGACCAGCCCCATCAGGTACTTCCAGGAATACTGTCCTCCCACCGATTTCAGTCCGCCACTGACATTCTGACCAGCGGACATCCAGTTGAGGACATCCTTCTTGCCCTCTTCTAACCCTCTCTTTACGTCCGACTCCGTGGCACTCGCGAGCTCGGACTCTTCAACTGGACCATTGACAGCCAGGGGACGACTCCACCTCACAACCTTATTTTTGTTTGCAGAGCCGCCGGAATTCGCAGCGTGCGAAGCAACGACATAATGTCCGCGGCTGTGAACCCTCCTGACGACAATTTCATCTCCACCCACCCCCCGGGCTTCCGGCGTGAGCGTCTCAAGCAGGGCTGGCTTTCCCGTTTGCACGAATTGGGGACGACTCAAGCTGAATTCATTCCTTCGCTCCTCGGCCCTGACCCCGAGACGAACCGTCTCAGAACCCTGGAAATTGACCTTCTGAAGCGTACCCCGCAGAAGACCGCGAAGAATCCGGTCAAGGACAAAGACCGCGTCCTCGATCATCAGCGTATTCCAATCGGAAGAAATGCCGCTGGTAAAGAAAACCGTCTGGCCCGCCCCGATCCTCCTCTCCAGGATCATAGGAACGTCATTGGTAAACTTTGCAAGAATCTTCGGCTCAAGTTGCCTCTCGTTAGTTTTCACGTCCCTGATCCATTTCAGCCAGGTCTGCCCCTTCTTTTCTGCTGGCGGCGGCTGAACTGAAGCGCTCCCCGCGGCAGCGGCGGCCTGCGCGGCCTTCTCCGCCGCCGCAACCTTTTCCCGTTCCACTTTGAGGTAGTCCTTCATCGCATCGCCTTCAAGATCCGCCACGATGGCCTTGAAAAACAAGGGGATGCTGTAGATGTCCTCGAGGTTCTGGTTGGACTCCTCCTGGGGCAGGAAGCTGTCGGTGGCAAGACTGTCAAAGCTGATAAAAAACGGGTTCAGTTCCTTCACGCCATCTCCGGGCAACTTTCCAACGGCAACCGGCTGCAGCGGGCTGGGAAGGATTCCCCTTCCTCCATTCCAACCTTCTTCGTTCCATGCAACCGGATCGAAGCCTCCGCCGGCAGCGATAAACAGCTGCCCGCCCTGCTCAACATACTCCCTGAGAACATCCACGGCCGGCCCGGGATTTTCAACACCAGCCATCACCACCAGGCGGGCATATTCGAGAAGCTCGGTATCAACCTCGTCAATCTTGACATGTTGTATACGAATGAGCTGCCGCTCTTCGCTGTCGATGGCCTGGGAAGGAGTCAACAGCCGCCGCACATGATAGGTGTCCCCAAGCCTGTTACGGGCAGGATCTTCATCCGATCCGTACTGGTCGATAAAGACAACCGGGATTCCGCTGAGCACGGGAACCGAGAGGTAGCGCATATCATCCTGGTTAAACTTGTCATGAGATGAGATCTCCGCTTTCACCCGCGAAAAGCCCGACTGCACGGCGCTTGAATCAGGTTCATACTTGTAGGTAAAGAGAACCTCTCGAGTCTGTTTATCGCGAAGGACAACGCTCTTGGTGGCAACGACGTCCCCATCGACGTCGAGGCTTACCTGCACCTCATCCTGGGCCGCCTCACCCTGGTACCTGAGCCTGACAATAAAAACCGTCGTAGCATCAGCATCGGCGACCTCGTCCTGGACGCGCAAATCTTCAATCCAGATATTGTCCTTTTCACCGGAACTGACCTGCACAACGTTCAGCTTTCCGATAGATGCCAGAAGACCTGATGTTGCGACGCCCTTTGGCCAGCAATTGCTCTGCTGGTCGCCAAAAAACACGATATGTTTCGAGGGCAGATCAGGCGCCCGTTTCGAAGCTTCCTCGGCCAACTCTACAACCTTCGCGACGCTCGCGGTCCTGTCGAGAACCCGGATTTCCTTGATGGCCTCCCCCGCCGCATCTTTCGTCCCCTCTGCATCAAAGCTGAAATCGGAGACCTCACTGCACAGAGGGATAACGGAGAAACGGCTTCCATCAGGAAGATCTTCAACCAGTCCTACTGCCGCTTTCTTGGCCGCATCCAGCGCGGTCTGACCACTGGGTCCGTAGGCCATGCTGAGGCTGTTGTCGACCACCAGGATGGCGTGCACCGGCTGGCCGGAAGAAACCACTGCCGAGCCGGACTCGGAATAGGGTCGGGCCATAGCAAGGCCGAAAAGGAGCACACAAAGAGTACGCAGGATCAATAAGATGATGTCCCGAAGGGTCAGGATCCGGCGCTGTCTCTGAACAGCCTCCTTGAGGAAATCCATCGCCGCCCAATCAACGACCGTGAACCGGCGACGGTTCAAAAGGTGAATGATGATGGGGCCTGCGGCAAGGGCCAACCCGGCAAAAGCGAATGCGCTTGTGAGAAAACTCATCTAATGTTCCTTCCCCGAAAATCCGGAGAAAATATCCTGCTGCGTTATTTCTTCTTCAACTTACTGGCAATACTGTCAATCTTGCCTTCCTGCAAAATCGGCAGGTAACGGTTGGGCATGGCGAGAACGAAGCACGCCACCGCCGTCCCATAGAGATCTCCGGGCTGACCACCCACACGTTTGTGATCACGCCAGAGCCCATCCTGGGCCGACTCGCCGGCATTGAGCATCTGGCTCGCGACGAGATAGTCCCGCAATCTCGGATAGGACTCTCTCCAGCGTTTCCCTCCAACCTGGTAGAGCGCCTGCCCCACATAATAGAGGGTATAGGCATCTTCGCAGGGCAGCTTCCCGTTCCTGGCTCCCGGCGAAGAATCTCGCCCAATGGCAGCCTGGATCACATCAAGGTTCTTGCCGATCCGCCAGTCGGCGTACTGCCCGAACTCCTGCAGGCATACGACTCCGCAGGCGGCCATCGCCAGGGTGCCATGCCCACCTGAATAGGTAAACTGGCCAGCCTCCAGCATCGCGGCCTTCGGATTACTCAAGCCATTCTTCCCAGAACGGGACTTGTAATACCTTCTAACACTCTGGATCGCCGAACCAACGACCTCTGGAGAGACCTCCAGGCCGCTGTCCATGGCACCTCGAAGCGCCTTCGCCTGCATCACCACCAGGCTGAGGTCATGTCCCCTCCCCTGGCGACGAGCGCGGTAATCCCAACCCCCGTCTTCCGCCTGGGTGTTGGAGATCAGCTTGAGCGACTTATCGAGAACATTACTGAGCACCTTGTCATTCGTCATGCCGTAGGCCTGGCCAAGAGCGAAGGCGGCCAGGCCGTGATTGTACATGTCCCTCTGGGCGTTCGAGATATTCAGCAGGCCAGAGGGCTTGGCATTCCTGGTCACGAAATTCAGTGCCCGCTGAACGGTGTTGCCATAGCGGCCGCGTCCGGGCAGATAGCCCGCGGAGAGAAACGCGAGTGCGCCCATCCCCACCAGGCCCAGGTCATTGGAGTTCCAGTTCCCCTCAGGTCCCTGGTTCCTGGCAAGCCATTCGAGTCCTTTCTGCAGAGCTCGCTCACTCGCCGGCGTCACCTCCCACTCACCTTCGGCAAGAACAGATGAAGCTGAAACCGAGACAGCCAATAATAAAAGCACTGTTGTCTTGAAGATGCTTCTCAAGTAGCCACTCCCTCTATATCACAGACAATAAGCAAAGATGCTGAAGAGTAACCTGGATCCACCAGAAGACCGGGCACAGAAAAAACTTCTCCGCAATACTCGGCCCAAACAAGGCGAGCTAAATTAGATCAACAATCGAAGGCCGACTCAAGCATTTGCAGGCCTTTTGCGAAGGATCTTTGCCCCCTCAGAAGAACAGAAGAACATAGACGATGGCAAGAGCTATATGGACGAGGGCGTAGGGAAGAGCCATCCTGATGAAACCCGCGAACGAAAGACTGATCTTGTATTTGTGAATAATCGTCACCGCCACAAGAGTAGAAGCTGATCCGATTGGCGTCAGGTTGCCGCCAAGGTTGGCTCCGAAAATTACCGACCACCAGAGCTGTTCGGGAACATGTTCTCTAGCTTGTAGAATTTTTGCGAGCATCGCCGCAAGCGGTATGTTGTCAGTAACCGAGCTGAAGATGGCTGAAACGGCCAACAGGCCGGCCGCGGCAATATCAGGCGGGGCCTCGATGATCGTGGAGAGTCCCGTGCCGATCAGTTGCAGGACGAGAGCATGCTCCATCACGTTGATCACAACAAAAAGGGCCGCGAAAAACCCAAGCAGATCCCAGTCGATGGCCTCGTAGAACTTATCGGCGACCGCCTTGTATCGAACGAGCATGATCCCGGCGAAGCTCAACGCCACAAAACCCATTCCCAGATCCTGGATATAGGGAAGAACCGAGGTAGAGGCGATCGTGAGAATAAAGAGTCCCGTCATAACAGCGCCGAACCAGAAAAAGAACCTGCTCTCGATACCATCATTCTCATCAAAGCCAGCAACCAACTCCCGTGCCTGCTCACGTTCCGCTTCGTTAGAGAGGCGGTAAATCCCAAACAGGCGGGAGCCGAGGGCTATCGTCACGACGGTGGCGACAAGTACGTAGGCGCTTGATTGGAGGAAAAAATCGAAGAAGGCGATCCCGGCGGCGTTTCCAACGATAATATTAGGCACCGAACTGATCAGCGTCAGCAGGCCGCCTATATTTGTCAGCAGCCCCTCTATTAGCAGAAAGCCCAGCAGCTTATCCTCCTGCTGGAGCTTCTTCAGGGAGACCCCACTGAGCGAACCGACAATGATCATGGCCGTCACATTGTTGAGGACAGCGGAAAAGACCACCGTCATCAACCCATAGAAGACCAGGAGCTTCAATGGATCGCCGCCGGATGCCTTCGTCAGCCGAATCGCGATCCAGGTAAAAAGCCCCGTGCGGGAGGTGACATCGACAAAAAGACTCGAGCCGAGAATGATCGCGATAACCCCCCAGTCGATCGCTGGTATGTAGACCGGAAGATTGATCTCATGCCCGCCAACAGAGATGGGGCCAAAGGGCAGCAGGCCAAAAACAGCCCCCAGCAGTAGACAGAGGATCGCGAACAAGCCGGCGATAACCGACTTCTTGGCGTGAAGTTTCTCCTCGAAGGCCAGACAGAGGATCATCGCCGCCAGGATCGAAACGAACAGCAGGGTTACCCAGGCGGGAACCGCCGGATGCGCCTCGGAAATCCAACCCAGGTAGAAAGACAAGTAAACCACCTTTCCATCTAAAGAAGCAGGAGAGGAATATCGTCCAGTTCTACGGCAAGCTCATAGGCCAGGCCGTGCATCGCCAATTGACCGGAATCCTTGGTGTTCATGACCAGGAGATCGACGTCCCTCGCAGCAGCCAACCGCTTATAATCCGCAACGTGCAGACCCAGCCCCACTGTCTCTTGAATCTCCACATCGAGTTCCTGCTCCTCAACCACTGTTCTGCAGGACTGGATGTAATCCCTGGCTTCCTTGAGGATCTGGGCCAGGACACTCTCACGCGCGGCAGCGCTGTCGATGCTGGGTATCTTATCAATCGCCTCCATGTAACGCTCAAAAACCTGCTGGTCTTCCAGGTTCGTCAGATGAAGCGTTCCCTGCGATGGAGTAAAGAAAAGCGCGGCGTTCACCAGGCGGCTGTCCCCGGCAAGGTGATCCGTCATCGCCATTACATGCCGGCATCCGGCTTCTGCCGCAAAGACCGTCTCTGCGACCGCAGGGTGGGGAAAGACAAGAACGGGAAGACTTACGGTCTGGGTCAGCACCTCGACGTAGGAGCCGAGGCTCTGACCCCAACGCCAGCAATCGGAATGCAAACCGCGATAGGTGCAGATAAGATCAGGCTTCTCACCCGCGATGAGATCGAGACATTCCTCGATGGTGGTGAAGTCAGCTCCCTTGATGACGCGCCGGGAGGAAATCTCCGGTAAACCTCCGCCGCCCGTGTACCTACCGACAAAGGCCGCAAAACTCTCCGCCGCCTCGTCAGCAAGATCGGTCAACACCATGAGGGAGCCAATTGAGAAGGGCTCGTAGCGAAACAGCGGCTTATCCGCTGACTTGAAGACACTCTCAAACTGATCGATCCTGGTCATCACCTTGACTCCTCTTCCAGGCGCATTCTCAACACGATGAACATATCACGCTCCCCGCCCCGGAGGGATATTTTTCTTCTCTGCGCCGTCCGGAAAGGTAGAGTACCAGACTGTTTCGACGAGGCGGAGAACATGAGCGCTGATTCCATAAATAAAATTCCAGGCAAGAAGCTTCTCGAGCTCCTCTACTGGATGATGCTGACCCGCCGCATCGATGACCGCTGCGAGGCCCTCTTCAAACAAGGACGTTTTCCCGGCGGAATCTTCTCCCAGGAGGGGCACGAGGCGATCTCTGTGGGATCAGCTATCCTCCTGGAAGAGGGAGACGCTATCGCTCCCATGCACCGCGATCTCGGCGCCTACCTGGTAAGAGGAATGTCGCCAGGGAGAATTTTCGCCCAGGCGATGGGGCGCCAGGGCTCCCCCAGCGGTGGACGCGACGTGAACACCCACGGACTTGGTGACCTCTCGCTGCGGATTTTCGGCTACGTCAGTCACCTGCCCCAATCCATGGGAATCGCCCTGGGAGCAGCCTACAGCTTCCTCTACCGAAAAGAGGACCGGGTCGCCCTCACCTACTTCGGCGATGGAGCTTCCTCCGAGGGAGGCTGCCACGAGGCCCTCAACCTTGCGGCTGTCCTCAAGGCCCCCGTCGTTTTTATCCTGGAGAACAACCAGTACGCCTATTCAACCCCCATCGAGAAACAATGCCTGGTAGAGAATCTGTCCATCCGGGCCGAGGGCTACGGAATACCGGGGGTCACTATCGATGGAACTGATGTCATCGCTGTAATGGAGGCGACCCGGGAGGCCATCGGCCGCGCCCGGGCAGGAGATGGTCCCACGCTCATCGAATGTAAAAACCTGCGTCTGAAGGGACACGCCGCGCACGACCCTGCGGACTACATACCGCCCGGCCTGCTAAAGCGATGGAAGAAACGGGACCCCATCTCCCTGTTCCGGGAGCGTCTCGAAAACAGCGGAATCCTGGATGGAAACAAACTTGCCGAGTTGCAGGGCAGGATCGAAGCGGAGATAGAAGAAGGCGTTGAGTGGGCCGAGGCGAGCCCGTGGCCAGAGGCCGCCACCCTGGAAAAGGACGTTTTCTCAGATGCCTGAGTTGAGCTATCTCGAATCAATCAACCAGGCCCTCCACCAGGAGATGGAACGCGACGAAAACGTATTCATCCTTGGAGAGGATGTAGGTGAATTCGGCGGAGCGTTTAAGGCCACCGCCGGGCTCTATGAAAAATTCGGCAGCCGCAGGGTGCTCGACACTCCCATGTGCGAGTGGGCCTTTATCGGGCTGGCCAACGGGGCAGCCATGATGGGGCTGAAGCCCGTGGTGGAGATCCAGTTCGCGGACTTTATCTCAACTGGTTTTGACCCCATCGTTCAATACGCGGCGACCACCCATTACCGCTGGGGAGCGAAAGTCCCACTGGTCATCCGGGCCCCCTGGGGAGGAGGCGCCTGCGCGGGACCGTTTCACTCCCAGTGCAAGGAGGCCTGGTTCGCTCACTGCCCCGGCCTGAAGGTTGTTATTCCATCCACACCGCATGATGCCAAGGGCCTGCTGATCTCCGCCATCCGGGACCCGAACCCCGTGATCTTCTTCGAGCCCAAGTACCTCTACCGCAGAGAGAAAATGGAGGTCCCCCTGGAGACCTATTCCACCCCGATTGGCGAGGCCGCGGTCCGGCGAGAGGGTTCTGACCTGAGTATCATCACCTACGGAGCCATGGTCTTGGAAGCGGTCGAAGCAGCCGAGACTCTCTCGGTGGAAAACATCAGCTGCGAGGTCATCGACCTGCGAACCCTCGTTCCGCTGGACAAGAAGGCCGTCCTTGATTCTGTGCGCAAGACTTCACGCGCCCTCATCGTTCACGAGGCCGTCAAGACCGGCGGCTTCGGCGCGGAGATCGCCGCGATCATCTCAGAGGAGGCCTTCGATGTGCTCGACGCTCCACCTGCCAGGCTGACGGCTCCCGACACCCCTGTGCCCTACAGCCCTCCACTGGAGAAGGCCTTTCGGCCGGATGCCGGAAAAATCGCCGCCCGAGCCCGACAGTTGGCGGCCTACTGAGCTCAGGACAAGGCTAGTCCCCTAGCTCCAGCTTGCTCCACAATTCGTGCCCCTTCTTCTCCGCCTCAGCAACCCGGCCCACCCTGAGCCAGACCGTCTTGCCGGCAAAGCGTGAAAGATCCACCTCGATGTTTGTCCATCGCCTGGGACCCAGCAGTTGCGGCGGCAGCCCCTGGGGGACAGCCTTCGACACGATCGACACCTTGTCGTAATAGGCGGTACCATCGACCTGGACAAAGGCGAGCTCCGAGATCGCGGTGTCCTTGGTGATACCCAGTTCCTTGAGGTTGATGTCAAGCCGACTCCAACGGCCAGGCGGCGGCAGGTTCCCCAGCCGCTTGGGAGAAGGAGACGGAGGCGGCTCACCAAAGCCTGCCAGGTCGCCCCAGGCGACGCTCGGGGAGTCCGGAGCGCCGACCCTGCCAACCTGCAGCTGGATAGCCCTTGGCGGGTCCTTCGGATCGATCCACACCCACATCGACAGCTTGTCGCCCCCATCGCTAACGGGCCGGTACCCGGCGCCGCGGAAAAACTTCTTCAACAGGCCCTTGCCGCTCACCATCAGGGATCTCTCGCCGGAATGAACCGGGTCAGGTTTCCTGGCCCAGACCCAGCCCCCCTCCTCCTTCGCTCCGGCAGGAACCGAGTCTTCGAGCCAGGTGTACTCCTCCACGGCTCCCGTGGGAGGTGGAAGCTCAGGAATCAATCTCTTCGCGAGACTCTCCCCATTGGCCTGGACCTCAAACGTCCAGCCCGTGGCCCCTTCGCTGCCAAGCTGCAGCCGTAAACGCTGCCCACCGGAAGCGGGAATCTTCACCAGCCTTCCAAGCTGGGTTCCTCCATAACCCCTTCGCTCGATTGACTCGGTAAAGAATACCGGCCCGACTCCAGGTATTTCACGTACGAACGAACCCAGCCCGACCTGCGAGCTCTCAAGAAGTGTCCAGCCGGGGAACAGGGCGCTGGCGACACCTGACTTCAGGCTCGCTCTGCCGGGAAGCCACTGGTCAAGGACCTCGCTGGTACTCACCGGTTCAAACTTCCGGCTCTCTGAAACCAGTCGAAAAATACTTCTGCTGTCTCCGTCGTGCTCACCCGCGAGCAAGAGGACACCATCCCGGGTCGAGATCATCGGCCCTGCATGAAGTCCCTTCGCGGCAGCCCCCAGCTTGAAATCTACCACCCACGAGGCCAGCTTCCTGCCGTCCTTCACATCCACCCAGGACAACAACCCGAGGGTTCCCCAGCCAGCGGACTTCATCGCATTGTCTCGAACAACCGGAGCCACCGACAGGATGGCTCCGTCACCTCCACTGACCATAAATCCGCGGGAAGCGCCATGCTGCTGCTGCCAGACAACACGTCCATCTTCAAGTGACAACGCCACGAGGCGGCCGGTAGCGGATACGATGACCTTGCCATCTGCAATTCCAAGGATCTGGCGAAGCTCCCGGACAGGAGCCTTCCAGCGCAGGCGACCGGTATCGGTCCGAAGACTGGCAACCGACTCATCGGCTGGCTGGGATATCAGGACATGGCCGTCTGCAAATAGAGGACGTACGGGGTGGTTCAGATACCATTTCGCGCTCCTGACAAAAGCCCGCCAGGGCTGCTTGCGCACCCAGAGCAGACGCCCGCGAAGATCGGTACAGATCACGCTCCCATAGCCGCTGGCGACAAGGCGATCAACTGATCTTCCCAGCTGAATCTGGCGAAACATCCTGGACTTGCTGTCATCTCGAAAATTAACCAGGCTCCGTTCATCCAGCACCTCGCCGGTGCTGCGGGCCAGCCGCGTAAAGAGAAGTTCGTGCCCGAGCTCTTCATGACGGCGCAGATTGAGTAACACAACATCCCCTTCCACCAACAGAGGATTGGATACCGCATGATCCCGGGTTGCGAAAACCCACTTCGGCACTCCATCGGAAAGGCCGAGGCATTCGAGCCTCGGACCCTGCCGGGAGATCATCCGGGTAACGACAAGGTCGCCCGAAACAATCGGCCGCATGGGCAGCAGCGGCCAGTCCCGGCTCCCGCCTCTTTGTCCGCCTGCGAGATGGCTCCATCTCAATTTACCGCTGGCCAACTCGTAGGCCCGCAAATCGTTGCGATCGTTCACCAGCAGGTAATCCTCGAAGACCGTAAGCGCCATCTGGCGCCCGACCCAGTCAGTCGCCAGGGCGGGAATGTTCGGGCGATGCGCCTTGAAGCGCTTATCAAAGTCAAATTGGCCCACCCGTTCGGCCGTATAGATTCCCGGGGGCGAGACCTTTACCGAGGAGTCTACAGGCAGGGAATCATCATAGCCCGACTCCTCGCTGTGATAACGCTGCCGGAGTTCTGAGACCATTTTTTCAAAAGCATCGGGCTCCAGGGTGAGATCGCCGAAGCGAACAGCGTCAGAAGGAGGCTTCCCGATGTCTCTTCCGCTGAAGGCCGCAGCCAGCCGCTGCCTGGCCTCAATAGCTGACAAATTGGCCAGCTGAGCGTTCTTCCGGGCTCTGCGATAATAGCCTTCAGCCAGGAGGCTTTCGCCTATTCCAAGAGCCTGGTCTCCAAGCCAGATATACGCCTCAACAGATGAAGGGGTTCCGTAGAATTGCCGTGTCACGGCATCCACCGCCTCGGAGTCGCCCCGTGAAATCGACCGCTTCAACCGCAGTTCGCCAAGGTTGGCGTATTTTTTCTGCAGGGTCCGGCGTAATTCGGGCTGCTCCTCCAGGGCGATGACAAGGGCGAGCCGCCAGGCAACCATCAGATCCTGGTCCTGCTGATCAGGCAGAAGGCCCTGGATAAAGGAGGTGTCGCTGGAAGTGAGAATCGTGCAAGCATCATTGTAGGCCCCGTTCTTGATGGATGCCTGGAATTCAGCCAGCGTATTGTAGCCCTCCTTGCTGTACTCGGTAACGAGCGGATGGCGAACCAGCGGGACACCCTGAAACTCATCCTTGCGGCCCAGCCGCCTGGAAAAGTCCACCTCGGACCACCCGACATATTCCTTAACCTCCTCCTGCCCGGCGATCCAGGCCGAGGCGTTCGCCTGGGGATATCCCCGTCGATTCCAGTAACGAATCTGCCGGCAGAATTCCGCCCCTTCCTCCCATTCGGCTGCGCTTGCGTAATAGAGCAGTTCACGCGTGACAAGAACCGGCGGCAGAGGATACAAGCCCTTGCCGAAGATCGAAGGAGTCGAGAAGAGCCACGGCCTGATGAAGGTGTAGGCTTTCTTTTCCCCCCGGCGCCCGGCAGCTTCACCCAGCTTTCCAAAGCCCCAGGCTGCGAAACTACTCCTATCGGTCAAATCCCAATGTCCGGAAAACAACGCGATCTCGTGAATGAGTTCCAGTACAGACACCAGGCTGATCTTTTCATCCGACAAAGCCGAATCGACCAACCCCATGAACAACTGGGGCCTCAATGCGTTTTTTCCGTTTCCAGACGCGTAGGCCTTCCACCCAGGATGACGCAGACAATAGGCCGCGCAAGCTCGCAGCCAGACCTCTAATCCCACATCTTCCGGACAGGAGCTTACGGCAACGGAAACCCAGTCCACCAGGGAATCAGCCTCTCCCCCGCGAACGAAAAAATCCGTCAGCTTTGCCGCAAGCGGGGCGGGCATAAACTGGGAGAAGCTTCTTGCCGGACGTATCTCCAGGTGACGAAGCGTGATCTTCCTAGCCTGTTCCTGCTTGCCGTTGCCTACGAGGCGAAGGCCGACAGTGGAGAAGGGTACCCGGGAATAGCCCGTCCCTTTTCTCTGCATGGTCTTAACCTCGTTCCAATGCCCGCCATCGTTACTGACGAAAAGACGAAGTACGTCCCGACCCACCACCAGCTTCAACCACTGCCCGGAACCCCACATCGGCACTATCTGTCCTCGGATCGGAATGTTCTGTTCCCGGGGCATGGCATTAAAATCATCTGGCGGAACGAACGAAATGACCCCATTGGTCTGCTTGTTCAACACAAACCCGATGCCGAAAAGCGGAGCGCCCTTCTCATCTCCAAGGAAGACCGCCGTACCCGGGGTGACATCTTCAAGACGCAGAATGATCTCGTTGAACAGCTCCTTCCCGCTCGGAATCAACGCAAAGGAATCAACGCTCGTATTTTCCACCTCTCCGCTCAGGGTCAACCCGCGGCCAACATCTTTCCCCAGGGCTGTCTTCTCGGGAAGCTCTCCCTTCCAGTCAAGCTTTGTGAGAGCGGCCGCATCAAGAGCCCAGCCGGGACGGCCGGCCCGGCCCCTGGTCTTCACCACGACAGATTCGGGAACCGGCCCTCCCCTGTACATGCAAATCCCGCTGACACTGACCCGGCCCTCGATATAGACCTCCTCAGGGGAACCCGATACGGGAGCCCGCATGAGCTCGTGGTCCCCTCTCATCACCAGGAGATAGCCCTCTTGATGACGAATCTCGAAGGCGACCTGGTCAAGACCTCGAACCAGGTCAAGCGGGCTAGGCTCCAGCCTGACCTGCTGGCAAC
Organism: Planctomycetes bacterium UBA1662; assembly: GCA_002320775.1. Lineage (GTDB taxonomy): Bacteria > Planctomycetota > UBA8108 > UBA8108 > UBA8108 > UBA8108. Next base: position 10,177 of record DCKY01000160.1, on the reverse strand, counting down.
CGTAGAGCCGACCAGCCTTACCGGAGTGCTCCTTGCCCTCGCGCAATTGGCGATAGGCGGCCATGTGTCCGCCGGGGCTGAAGCTGAGCAGAACTCCCTCCTTGCCCCTCCAGAGATGGATCAACACCGGCGGCTGGTGCTCAAACAGCGATAGCCGCAGAACCCCTCCAGCCGGCCATTCGGGCCGTAGCCGATAGATACCACTAAGAGATCCAAGCGGCCTGTTGTTTATACGCCGTTCACTGATTCGAAAATCTTTCTTGATCCAGACGGCCGGCTCGAGCCAGGTCCTCAGAGTATCCCTGCTCGGAGTCGCCAGCGGATCCACCAGCTCCCTGAAACAAGTGTATTCAAACGACAGCTCCCTGTCCGGAGCAATGAGCTCCGCAACTCTCTCTTCAGGCGGAAGCTCTACTTTTTTGACCTCGACGGGCTTTGTTTCAGCAATTGTCTCGGCAGGCTCAGTCCCGGGAGGAACGACAGGTTTCTCAGCTGCGGGCTCCGGCTCCCTGGGCTTGGACGGCTCCTTCTTTTTCACGGGGGCCGTAGAAGCATTCTCCGGAACAGGCTCCTTGACCTTCGTCTTTTCTTCGCGCCCGGAGAAGAATAACAGGCCTAGCAGGCCGACCATTACGACGATTCCGACCGCGGTAGAGATCTTCTCGACCTGGGCCTTCCGCCCCTCGGTAGCCTCCACGATCTCATCTACAGGAACATCAATACCGCAGACGAGCTCGGCTAATTCCTGGTCGAATTGCAGCTTCCGGGCCAGGGCGTTCTGGAGTCTCTTGGACTCGCCGAGGAGCGCCCGCATCTCATCCGTCTGCTCCCTGGTAAATTCACCGGGATGCTTTTCACGCAAGAGCTTGAGCAGGTCTTTTTCGGCCATCTATGCTTCCTTCTTACCCTTGCGGCGCTGAACGGCTGCCTTTGCGATACCAAGGGAGGAGGCAAGCATTGCCTGTACCACATCCTGGCTTCTCTTGACCTTCCTGCTTACATCAGCGAGGGATGCGCCTGAGCCATAACGCAACTCGAAGGCGTGGCGCTCACCAGCCTCCAAGCCTGAGATGCAATCTTTGAGCCGTTTTCGTTCGGCACTGGCCAGCGGCGTATGCCCCCCCGCAGTCTTGTCATGTTCAAGGCAGAGCCTGGTCCAGCTCGAATCGCTCTTTCGCGAATACTGGCGCAGCTTGGTCTCAGCCAATTGAAAGAGCTCCTCATCAAAATCCCCGAAGGCCTCTGAGCCCCGCATGCTGGAGTAGACCTTTCGAAAGACATCGGCAACCAGCTGAGATGCGGACGAAGGATCAGGCATCCGAACGCTCATGTAGGCAAAAATCCGGGACTGGTAAGCTCGAACGAGCTGGGCAAAAGCCTTCCCGTCACCTTCCCTTGCCGCCTCGACAAGCTTCATTTCTTCTTTTGTTAACACGCTCAACGCCTCTGCTGCGATGCCTGTATCCCACCCGGGTTTCCAGGCAAACTCTGGCTGCCGATCTTCGATATGACGAAAAGCTCGCTCAGCGAATACAGTAACCTACCCACCCAGACTATCCTTTCGCAAGTGCAAGCTCTGAAAGTCATGTCATCCTACTCAACAGATACAAGCCACCAATAGGCATATTCGTACGACCAGCCGTTGGCTTTATTGAGCACCTCCAACTCGATGTTCTCGCCCTCGAGGCCTGCCAGGTCGAGATCCAGGTCGATCCAGCCATCGGAGCTGACCTCGGGTCCCACCAGCATATCCACCAGGAACTTGCCGTTGGCCAGGACCTGGAGCTTCCAATCGCCCCTGTAATCATGTCCGACCGAGAGCTTCAACCTCCTGGCGGTACCCTGGGCGTTCTTGAGCTTCCTCGACAATCGAACGGCAGCCGCAGGTGAACCGGGATGAGTTCTGAGTACCCCGGGACGTCCCCGGTAGCTTCCGAGGAGAACAGGTCCCTCTCCGAAAAGGCCTCTACCAGCGGTAAGCTTGAAGCCCGGAGCGACCAGCCCTACCGCCTTCTCCCCATCCTCATCCTCAACCTCTCCAGGGGCCTGGACCTTCCGGGACATGGCCCGCCGCCAGGAAACCATCTTCCGGGGATAGGATCTCACCAGACGGCTGCCATCAAAATCAGCGGAGGTACGCCCAAGCCAGACATGATCAAAGAGCGCAAACTCTCCATCCGGACAGCTCAGTCCCAATCCAGTCAGGTTGAATTCTCCGAAATGCTCAAACAGGTCGACCGTCTGCACCACCCAATCCGCCGGACTGCTCGGATGCAGATGCACAAAGCTTCCATCAAAGGGGCCCTCGCCGGGCTTTTTCCCCGCGGGTCCCTGGTAAAGCCGGAAGCTTGGCCTGCCCTGGCCCGGCTCCGGACCGAAACGATTATCGTGCGCCACCTGCAGGGAGACTCCTCCGCCTCCCTTTTTTTTCCAGGCGACTCGAAGAAAACGATATTCTCCAAACGAAGGAAAAGCCCTGATCGGCGCATCGAGCCCCTTCAACATCGCGCTCTCTTTCTCGCCGCCGCTCACCAGCACGCAGGAGTTGCCGCTGTAGCTGTCTCTCCACTCACTGCGCGTAAATCCGTCGCCATCGGTCAAGCTCGAACTGAAATAAGGATCATCCTCATAGATTGGCCGTAGCCCGGGGCGGTGATCTGTGAAAGAAAGTCCGCTGATCTCAATCGGCATGGGCCGAGTATTGCCAACGAATCGGAGCTCGATATCGACCACGTTCCCGGAGAACCCGGAAAGATCAAACACAAGACCGCTCGGCGGAACGGGAATAGCCTCCTCCTCGGCCGGAGCGGGTATTACGAACCGGGTTCTTTCGACTCCGCCGACAAGCAGCATGAGCTGGCAATTATCCGTATACCCCGACAGTAGACGGGCGCAAACCGCGAGATAGCGATTCTCGACTGAAGGTTGCATCCGCCGGCTCAACTTCATCCCCCCGGCCGGGATCTGCAGCTGCAGCTTGAAGCCGGGCCGCTGTGGATTGCCTTCATCCCAGTGATTTACCAGGGAAGAACTGGCCGCCCTTGCGGGCTCCTGGGTCCACCCATTCAGAACGGGAAGGAACATTCCGATTCGGCTGGCAATCTCTCTCCGAAGTCCGCTGGTATCAAGGGTCAGCCGCGGCTCGATCCAATCAACAAAATCCCTTATATCAAGCGGATCGGCTCCGGCGGGTGTCCTCTCCATTTCAGGATCCGCCAGCAACACCAGCCTGGCCTGCCTGCCGCGGGCCGCGGCAAGGTTGAGGCGGCCGCTGTCGGATACCCCCCCCGAACCCAGGAGAACCTCGCTCTGGTAGAGCTTCGTCTCCTTGAGCGACGGGAAATCCCGGAGGAACACGCTTGCCGAAGCGCAGCCTCCATCCCTGGCCCTCCTGTCAATCCCCACCCGGGTCTGGAACGCGACCACGCAATCCGACAAGGCGAACTCCATCTCGCAAAAGGCCCGAACACCGAACCCCCTGGCTGACTCAACCCCGCCGGAAACCAGTGAGTTGCCGAGAATGGACCGATCCTCGATCCAGCGGCCTCCGCCCCCGATCATCCGCTTTTCCCTGACGCGCAGGGGACGAAAGGAGGCCAGCGAAACCTCCTCGGGACGGCTGTATATTCTCGATGCCACCGTTGAATATTTCACCCAGAGAGCATCCAGGCTCCAGGCCGGCTGGACCACATGCCACCACTGGCGAGGGTTGCGCGGATGGCCCACATCTCCCACCCGGAACCTCGCATCTGATGTACTCAGCACAGCCCCGTCCATAGTTTCGACCCTGATCAATCGACCGGCGAGATCCGGAAGGAGCAGAGCCAGTTGTTCGAAATAGGCATCCCAGGGGTCGATGGGCAGCAGGTGAAGCTCCGCGATCCTGTTGAAAGAAATCGTCTCGATGCCCGAATCAAGCAGCAACCGAACGCCGGCCTTTCCCCACCGCATCGAACGGAATCTTTCGCTGCTTCCATCCGCGTAAAAAATCGTCCCGGGACTCAGCGGCGGAGAAGACCGTGAAGAAAAAACAACCCTCCTCAGCCAGCGGGTAAGGATGCGAACCTGCCTGCCCCCCTTGCTGCCCGGCTTCCACATATCGACAGTTGGCTGGACCTGCAGATGCGGCAATTGGGGAGAGGCCGGGTTCTCCTTCCCCGATCTGTAACCTCGAAAATTGCACGGCAGGAGGTCGCCTCCGGCAAACTCAACATATGGGCCGTCCGGGAGCCCCGTACCACCGGCGGCACTCCTGATCCAGGAGGCCGGATTGGCTGGATTGAAGAGCCAGACCCCTCCAAGCGTTGCCCTGCGCCCGCTGTGACCCCAATCGGAGATGTTCGCCCCGTAGACGATCTGGCCATTGGCCAGAACCGCCCTGTAGGACCTGGCATGGTAGCCCGGACCACTGGCCCGCGAAACCAGCGGCTGAGCCCTTCTGGCCTGGACCATCTTCGGCAGCCGACCGGCCCCTCGAGGCTGGGCCTCCTGAACGGCGGCGGGAACGATTCCCGCAGAGCTCAATAAAACAAGGGCGAGAAGAATGAATGCCCGGCCTGCCTGCGTTCTTTCAATCTTACCGAGGGTTACCAAGAGTTCGTTTCCTCGCATCCAGTCCCGAGAAACCCGGCGGCAGACCGCCGGGAAAAATGACTGCCATTCAGGTTAGACGCAAAGAACCCCGACAGGCAAGAAAGCTTAATCGAGGGAGCCTAGATTTGCCTCGACCTTATCGAGCTCCGCCTCGAGTTCGATCACTCTCTCGCGCTCTCTCTCGACCACATCCGGACTGGCCTTGCTGACAAAATTTTCATTGGCTAACTTTTTCTTCGCGCCCTCGACGCGTCCGCTGAGCTGGTCTCGCTGCTTCAGGAGCCGAGCCCTCTCCTTCTCCATATCAATCGCCCCTGGAATGTAGATATCGACATCCCGAACGACGGCTACAGCCGAATCGGATGTCCTCTCTACATCTCCGGCGATCTCGAGAGACTCAAGAACACCCATATGAACCAGCAGGTCAGCAAGCGGTTCGAGCTGCTCGCGGCGGCTCTCATCCGCCCGGATTCGAACGGGCAACTTGTCCGCGAGCGGAATCTCATTCTTGCTTCGAATGTCCCGAATAGCCCTGATGATCTCCTGCAGAAGCTCGAAGCGTTTCTCCAGGTCCTGGTCTCTCCAGCCGGCAGCAGCCTGCGGCCACGGCGCATGAACCAGCAGTTCAGGAACACCGAGCTGCGCACCGATTCCCCGTTCGGGAGCCTCCTCACCCAGCCTCTCCCAGAGAAACTCTGTGATGAACGGAACAAAGGGATGCAGGAGCCGAAGCACCTGGTCAAGAGCGACCGCGAGCACCTGGCGGGCCAGCGGAGCCGTCTCGACCTCCCTCATTCTCGGCTTGATAAACTCGAGGTACCAGTCGCAGAGCTCCGACCAGAAAAACTCCCTGGCCAGGGAGATCGCCGCCGCAGGGCTGTAGGACTCGAGCTGTTCATCCACAGCCTCAATCGCGAGCGCAAGCCGCGACAGTAGCCAGCGGTCCTCGACCGCGAGGTCTTCCAGTTCGCGGGGCTCGAAAGAGACTCCGTCGAGATTCATCAGCGCGAAGCGGGCGGCGTTGAGAAGCTTATTACAGAAATTCCTGCCGACCTCGAATCGGTCGCTGACGAGCTTGGCGGCTGGAACGTCCTCCATCGTTCCCAGGACATCAAATTCCTTACCGGATTCGGGACAGATATAGGTGAAGATGCTGCTGCCATGCTTGGCCGCCGCGAGGTCCACCATGTTTCCCGAGAAAGGCGAGATCGCCTGGACAGGCAGCCGGATATCCTGCATCCCTGTCTGCAGTTCGCAGACCACGTAGCGCATCGCATCGGCTCCGTAGCGCTCGATGATATCGACCGGGTCGATCCCGTTGCCCTTGGACTTGCTCATGCGCTCGCCCTTGCCATCGAGAATCGTCGCGTGAATAAAGACGTCGGTGAAAGGAAGATCGCCGATGTTGTAGAGCCCCATGAGCGCCATACGAGCGACCCAGAGCGTGATGATGTCTCTGCCGGTAACGAGGCAGGAGCCTGGATAGTAATACGAAAGACAGTCTTCGTTCCCATCGATGGAACCCAGCGGCGACTGTCCATCCTCGACTCGGGCCGTGGCAGGATCCGGCCAGCCAAGCGTGCTGTGCGGCCAGATGCCGCTCGAGAACCATGTATCGAGAACATCGGGGTCACGTTCGAAACCGAGCTCCCCGAGCTCAGCCTGGAGTTCGTCGCCGCCTTCATCTCCAAGTGGACAGACCATGAGCTCCAGGGTCTCCTCATCGAACTTACCGGCGATGACGTCCGTATCCACGCCAGCCGTCAGCAACTGGCTCGATCCGCCAGCCGACCCGACCCTCACGCAGACATCATCTCTGCCAAGCAGGGTGCCAAGCTGGTCAACCCTGGAGGATAAGTCCGCGGCCTCAACTTCAGCGCTCCAGATGGGAATCTGGTGGCCCCACCAAAGCTGACGGCTGATGCACCAGTCCCTCTTCTCCGCCAGCCAGTTGACGTAGGTGTTACCGTAGCGTACCGCGTCAGGATGGAATACCAGCTTGCGTCCGCTGGCGGATTCCCAATCACCCTCGACGGCATCGATCGCCGCCTGTGCAAGCCCGGGGGTGCGAAATTCTCTATCTGTCCCCCTGCCGCAGACCACCCCATCGGGGGTGTCCCCCATCAGAACAAACCACTGGCGCGAGAGGAAAGGCTCGGCTGGTGTCTTTGAACGGTCAGAGTGCCCAACCTCGACCTCACGCTCCTCCACCGCATCGAGCAGTCCAATCTCGTCGAGATCGGCCACCACCTTTTTCCGCGCCTCATAGCGGTCGAGACCAGCGTAAGGCCCAGCCGACTTCGCAAGAGAACCATCTGTTTCGAGGATATTGATAATGTCAATCTCATCCTGATGCCGCCCCCAGACCTCGTAATCATTCGGGTCATGGGCCGGGGTGATCTTCACGCAGCCGCTGCCGAGCTCCGGCTTGGCCCACTCATCGCAAACAAGGGGAATCGGCCTGTCGAGCAGGGGAAGCATCACCATCCTCCCAGCCGATGCCATCTCTGTGAGTTTCTTCAGCGTGGGCAGGTGACTCTCACGGCGGGCCTCGAGGCCCGCGAGCTGCTCCTCTATCCCTTCCCGGTCGCGATCCGCAGCTTCGGCAAGATTTTCGCGAGTCCGTGCCAGCAACTCGTCAAGGCTGCCCCCGGGATCGGGATGGCAGGCCACCGCCGTATCCCCCAGCATGGTCTCCGGACGCGTGGTGGCGACCGTGACAAATTCCGGCTCACCCGGCTGCGGGTCGATCACCGGATAGCGGATGTGCCAGAAATGACCAGCAACCTTCTCGTGATAGATCTCATCATCACTGACGGCCGTCTGCAGGTGACAATCCCAGTTGACCAGCCTGTTGCCGCGATAGATCAGACCATCACTGAACATATTGAAGAAGGTCCGGCGCACCGCTCGCTCGCAAACAGGATCCATGGTAAAGCGCTGCCGATCCCAGTCACAGGAGCAACCCATGCTCTGTTGCTGAGAGACGATGCGCTTCTGGTACTGGTCCTTCCATTCCCAGATCCTCTCCACCAGCTTCTCACGGCCGATGTCATGACGGGTCTTTCCCTCGAGCTCAAGCAGGCGTTTCTCAACCACGGCCTGGGTGGCGATCCCCGCATGATCGGTCCCCGCCATCCAGAGGGTATTGTCTCCCCTCATCCTGTGCCAGCGGGTCAGCAGATCCTGCATCACGTTGTCCATGGCATGCCCCATGTGCAAGGCCCCCGTTACATTGGGAAGCGGCATCATGATGACGTAGCGGTCTTCGCGCTCATCGGGCGTAGCGGCAAAGGCCTTCTGGGAGAGCCACCTCGAATAGATGTCCTCCTCAACGGAGGCCGGATCGTATTGCTTTGGGAGCTCTCTGGTCATGGAAGTGAAACCCTGGTCACTCTGGGAAGTTCAGCTACTCAACAGGTTGCACAAGTTACCTGAGAGGGGCCTTTTCGTCCACAGCGACCTGTCCCTCGGCTCAGGCCGAAAAACGAAAGATCTCCCCACCCGCGACCCGCAGGTAGTCAACCGTGCTGAGGACCACCGAATCGGTAAGCGAGCCGGCATTGAAGGCGATCCGGTCGTTCGCCTCTATCGATTCGTCGACAAAGAGCGGAAAGGGTAGAACCGGCTCGCCAAAGGGCGGAACACTGCCAGGCACGAGCCCGGTTAAATCCATGAGTTCATCCGCTGTGGCGAAGCGCAGAGACTTCACCCCCAGGCGTTTCTTAACCGCCGATGAATCAAGCTTGAGAGCGGCGCTGAGAACAAAGACCGAGAAAGCTTCACCGGCCTTGAGCAGCAGCGCCTTGCCTCCTGTCTCCAGGGCTTCACCGCGCGCCCGGGCGGAATCTTCCGAGGTCCGGGTCGGCTCGTGGCTGATCCGGCGATAGGAGACCCCCTCGCCGTCGAGGAGCTCGATGATCAGGGAAAGCTTCGGGTTTCCTGGATTCAAGACACGCCCCTCAGCCTTCCCGGCAAGGTGGATGGATCAGAACCTTGGAGAAAAATTCCCGGCGATCTTTCATCCCCTCCAGCACATCGACAGCCCCCTCGAGAGGAACCCGGTGAGTGATGAGCGGCTTGAGATCAAGGTCTCCCGCCGCCATGGCGCTGAGAACATCCCGCCAGTCATCGTTGCCCCCGCTGGCTGAGAAATGCGAATTCCAGGTTCCGTGGAGAGTGGCCTCGCGACGCATCAACTGGGAGATGAGCGCGGAGGGAATCGTCACATCTGCGGAGGGATTTCCCAGGATGACGACCCGACCGCCCCGGCAGACCGTCTCCATGGCCTGTAAAAGAGTCTGTGGAACACCGGCCCCATCAAAGGTGAGGCTGACTCCCTCACCCTCAGTAGATTTTCCAACCACCTTGACCGGGTCCGCCTCGCTGGAATCGAACACGTCCTCGAAACCCATCTCGCGAGCCTGCTCGAGCTTGGCCTCCTCCAGGTCAAAAAGCAGGATCCGGGAGGCGCCCGCAGCCCGAACCCACTGGGCAACCATCAGGCCGATCGGACCGATGCCGAAAATCGCAACCGTTTCACCCTCAGAGCAGCCCCCTCCCCTGCGCACCGCGTGAAGGGCGACGGCCGCAGGCTCCGTCATCGCGGCCTCCTCGAGGGAAACGCCATCGGGAATCGGCACGAGATTGGCCGGCGGCGCTGTAACGTATTCAGCGAAGGCTCCATCGCAGCGCGAACCGAGGTAATCGTAATCGATGCACTGGGCGTACTTTTCCTCCCTGCAGGGACCGCACTCACCGCACCACAGAAGCGGAAAAACCGCGACCCGGTCCCCGGGAACGAATCCGTCAACTCCATCGGCCACAGCCTCAACCGTGCCGGCGAACTCATGGCCGCAGACGGTCGGAAAGCTGTAGGTCCCCTTACTGAAGATCCTGGGAATATCTGACCCGCAGACACCACAGAAGCCGATCCTCACCAGTACCCCACGATCATCTACACCCGGCCCCGGTGCCGGTCTCGGCACGTCCTCCAGGCGAAGATCTCCAACGCCATGGAGAACGAGCGCCTGCATGGAATCTCCAGGCTGGCTCATGACTCCGCGGCCCCACCGGCCGCGAGAGCCACACCCTCGGCGACCGCAGCAACCGTCTTGCTGCGATTCTCGTCAATGTCGCCGCCGGAATTATAGATACTGCTGGTACCCGCCACCAGGATGCCGGCTCCCGCGCCCACCATGGGAGGGATATTCTCGAAGCTGACATTGCCATCGACGCTGATCGGAACTTCGACATCCCTGGCAGCCAGGAAGTCCCGGCAGGCGGCGATCTTTTCAAAAGCGGATGGGACCAGCTTCTGCCCCGCAAAGCCGGGGTTCACCGTCATCAGCAATACGAAGTCCAGCCGCCCCAGGACATGCTCGAGAATGTCGAGGGGAGTGGCGGGGTTGAGAGCTACTCCCGCCTCGGCGCCGATGTCCCTGATCAGCCCGAGGGTGCGGTCAAGGTGGCGGGCCGATTCAGCATGAACAGCGACATACTGCACACCGATCTCGGCGAGCTGCGAGATGAACCAGTCGTTATCCTCCACCATCAGGTGAACATCAAAAGGCAGCGAGGTGCG
>DCKY01000278.1 GCA_002320775.1 Planctomycetes bacterium UBA1662 | reverse complement strand
CCTTCTCTGCGCCTGCCGCATCGGCGGCGCCACTCACCTTCGCAAAGACATGGAGGGGATCATGGAGATCCTTCCCGGCTCTCTCGACATGGGCGACCACCCTTTTCAGCACCTCACCCTGCAATTTTCTCTTACCCGCGACAGCCGAGACCCTGCCGGCCAACCCTGAATCCTCGCCCGCCTCGGACGGCCCCGCTGCAGCCTTATTACTGAAGACGATGTGGTCCGCCCCGATATTGCCCCAGCCGCCCTTCGAATTATCGAGAATTCTGAGCTGCGCCCTGGCGCCGGACCAGGCGCTCACATCCATCGATCGGGCGACCATCTTATTGGAGCTGGGCCCGACAACTGAAGCTACAGGCTTGCCGTTGATAACCAGGTCGACACAGGTCTGGTTTTTGTGGGGTCCACCTCCAACGAGGAGGTTGATGAACCTTCTCTCCACCTTGAAATGAGAGGAGAGCATGCTACCTATGAAGTTATCTCCCACCTTCACCTTTCCCTTGCTGACATGGGAATGAGAATTGACGAATCCCCTGCCCCTTGCCGCCACATTTCCCTGGTGTTCAGGAAGATTGCCCTGGCTGCGAGGGCCGCGCCCAAAAGCCTGCCCCTTGACCGTCCAGCCTTCATAGGTCGCCTTCTCAAAATCCTCAAAAAGGATATCGGAGGTGTCTGGCGCAGATGCCCCCTCGAGGGGCCCCAGCCGCAAGACCTCGGCGGCGGCTTCAAGATACACAGGGAGCTTCTGGAGGCGAGTTCGCATACCCGCGCTGAAGGCGGCGTAGATCTTCTGTGTCTCGCTTGAACGCAACTTACGCAACGCCTCGGCTGCCTCTTTTTTCCTCACCGGCTCCAGAACATCCGCTAATTGAAAACCGGAGCTCTGGATATAGCCATACATCGCATAATAGTCCTCCTGCGTAATCGCATCGAACTTGTGATCGTGGCAGCGAGCGCAGCCCACGCTCAAGCCGAGGAAGGTCTTCGAGAAAACATCGATCTGGTTGTGGATCCGCTCGGCCTCTTCCCCGCGAATATCGACAGGCGAATGGGTCGCCTCTCCAAGGTGCCAGAAACCTGTCCCCTGGATGGACTCGTTTGTTTTGAGCTCCGGGTCTATGCGCGGCTCGGCGATCAGATCCCCGGCCAGGTGCTCTTTGATCCACTGGTCATAGGGCACATCAGCGTTGAGGCTCCTGATGACATAGTCCCTGTAACGCCAGGCCTCGGGGATGGGGTAATCCGCTTCGTGTCCTTTTGTCTCAGCGAAACGAACCAGGTCCAGCCAGTATTGGCCCCAATGCTCTCCAAAATGAGGAGATTTAAGAAGCTTGTCGACAAGCGCAGAAAAGGCTCCTGGAGATTTATCCGCAACAAATTTTTCGACCTCCTCGATGCCGGGGGGCAGGCCGGTCAAGGCGTAATAGGCCCGCTTGATGAGGGTTCTCCTGGAAGCATCCGGATTTGGATCCAGGCCGGCTTTCTCGATACCGGCCAGAACAAACCGATCCAGGGCTGAGCGGGACCATTGGGTGTTCTTTACTGCTGGAACCTTTGGATTGTTGACCGGGCTCCATGACCAATGGGCCTTCTTTCGCTCAAGGACATCGAAAGCCTCTTCATCCTCCGCAGCCGGCTTCTCGCCTGTCCTTGGGTCCGGGGCGCCCATCTCTACCCATTTTTCAATAACGGCGATCTCCGCCGAGGAGAGTTTCTTTTTCGGCGGCATCTGGAGATCAGGGTTTTCGTACCGGATGGCCTCGACAAGAAGGCTCATGGAAGGCTTCCCCGGCACCATCGCAGCTCCACTCTCTCCTCCCTCAAGAACACCCTGGCGAGTGTCGAGAAAGAGCTCTGCCTTGGGAGCCTTCCGGCCAGCGGAATGGCATTTGTAGCACCTTTCCACAAGCAGCGGACGCACCTTGTTTTCGAAGAATTCCAGTTCCTGGGGAGAAAGCTTCTCTTCGGCTACGCCCGGAGACGAAATAGCCGACAGGATCAGTAGAATAAACAGGCGCATAGCGGGTCGAGGCATTTTCATCATCGATCGGTCTACGAGGTTACAGCTTCAATCCGCGGGTAAGTATAAATGGAGGGAGGGAAGGGATAAAGCTCTTCATTGACCAAATAGACCTGAGAGCCCGGGTATTCAGGAAAAATGAATAGGCCCGGGACAAAGGCCGTCAGAGTAAAGCAAAAGAACTTTCGGGCTCGAATGCCGACAGTTTATACTCTTTTGGCCCAGCAAGGGTCGCTGGCTGAAATATCAACTACTGGGAACCCAGGAGCCGACAGTCGTGAGCAACCTCCCCTTGAAAAACACTTTAAGAATCTTCTTTTCCATCACCTTCAGCTTCATCGCAGCCATGATCTTCAACGGCTGCCTTGCAACTGGCGGCTGCGGCCCCCTGCAGACAAAAAAAGAAAATGACGACTCGGCATTCAACGCGGAACTCCTTGCCCCTAAGGAGTCCGAAACCCTTGTTCCCCTCAGAGGGAGGTGCTTCGAGATGGGCAAGGACTATATCCTCACGGGGCAACTCCCCCAGCCGGACTTTCAATTCGCCAAGGACAACGGCGTCAAAACCATCATCAATGTCAGGATGGACCGGGAACTCGGCGGGCTCGGCTTCGAGATGGAGCCCCACATGAAAGGCCTCGAGCTGGCCTTTGTTCATTTTCCGGTCGGACCGGACAGCTTCGATGCCGCGCAGGCCGAAGCTTTCGTCAAGCTCCTGTCCGAATCTGAGAAACCTCTTCTCATCAATGGCTCTAATGGGAATCGGATCTGGGGGCTCTGGTCCCTGTACCTGGGAGCCAGGTGGGGAATCCCCGTCGATCGTACCAAGGAGGTCGCCAAGGCCAACGGGATCAAGAAGCTGGTCATCGAGGAATTCGTACGCGGCTATCTCGAGCAAAAGAAAAAGGGGTAGGAAGCCTTCCACTGCCTCCCTCGCTGCTCCCCGGCTTCGGGCTCAGGCCATATCGATGAGATTGCCTTCGTCGTCAATCCTCACCCGCAGAGCGGCCGGAACCTTCGGGAGGCCGGGCATGGGGATCACGTTCCCGGCGATCGCGACAACAAAACCCGCCCCGGCGGAAAGCATTGCGCTGGTCACCGTGATGTCGAAGTCTTTTCGCGCTCCGACAAGGGTGGGGTTATCGGTAAAGGACATGGGCGTCTTCGCCATGCAGATCGGTAATTTCCCGAAGCCCATCTCTTCAAAATGATCGAGCAGGCCGGAGGCCTCCTTGGTGTAGTTCACACCGCGCGCGCCGTAGACCTTCCTGGCGATCGTCTGGATCTTATCTCTCAGCTTCATCTTGTCAGGATAGAGCAGCTTGAATTTCTTCGTGTCCGATCGCGCCGCGGCCGCCTTGACTGCCTCGGCAAGCTCCACTCCCCCCTCGCCGCCGTTGCGATAGACATCGGATACCGCGCAACGAACACGCTTCTTCTCGCAGGCCTTCCGGAGACGATTCAGATTCCTTGGAGAATCATCCGGAAACCGGTTGATCGCCACAACAGGCGTAACACCGAACTGCCGGACGTTGTCGATATGACGGCTGAGATTATCCCAGCCTCCTCCCGAGCTGTACCCGCCGTGAAATTCGACAGCCTTGAGCGTCGCCACGATCACCGCGACATCAGGGCGCAACCCCGAGAGCCTGCACTTCAGGTTGAAGAACTTCTCAGCTCCGAGATCGGATCCGAACCCGGCCTCGGTAATGAGAAAATCCGACATCTGCAGGCCCAGCCTGCTGGCGATTACGCTCGAACACCCATGGGCGATATTTGCAAATGGTCCGCCATGGACAAAGGTCGGGGTGTGCCCGAGAGTCTGCACGAGGTTGGGCAGAATCGCGTCTCTCAACAACACCGACATGGCGGCGTCGACACCGAGGTCCTCACAAGTCAGCGGCTTCCTGTCACGCGTATAGCCGAAGATGATCTTCTTGATCCTGTTCCTGAGATCCGGAAAGCTGGTCGCCATGCAGAGGATAGCCATAATCTCGCTGGCCGGGGCGATGTAGAATCCATCCTTCCTGGGGACCCCGTGCAGGGGGCCGCCAAGCCCAATGACGATGTCCCGCAGGGCGCGGTCATTGAGGTCGACAACTCTCTTCCAGGTAATACGCCTCTGATCAATGCCAAGCTTGTTCGCATGGTGAAGATGGTTGTCGATCAAGGCGGCGAGCAGATTGGCTGACTTGGCCACAGCCGCGATATCGCCGGTGAAGTGAAGGTTGATATCCTCCGCCGGTACGATCTGTGCCTTACCACCCCCGGTCCCCCCGCCCTTGATACCGAAATAAGGGCCGAGAGAAGGCTCGCGAACGGCAAGACTGGCCTTCCGCCCGATCAGGCTCAACGCATCTGCAAGCCCGATGGATGTCGTCGTTTTTCCCTCGCCGGAAGGAGTCGGGCTCATTGCCGTTACCAGTACAAGCTTCCCCCTGGCCTTTTTTTTGCCCTGCTTGAGAAGCGAATATGGCAGCTTGGCTATGTGTTTCCCATGGGGAAGATAGTCATCTTCACCCAGGCCTAAGCGGCTGGCGACTTCAGAAATCGGCAGCTTCGGTGTAGCCTTTTCAATCTGTATGTCCGTCTTCATATAGCCCTTCCTTGCACGAAAATAACGCGCCTGAGGAGTTTCGCCCTATCTGCCCCTAAAGTCAAATACGGCCATTCAGAGCTTTCTGAAAGGTCCCTGCATTACTCCATAAGGCATTTACGGGACCTGTTGTATTATTAGCGGAAGTTCACGAGCCGAACCGAAGCGGCTTCCGAACAGAAGGGTACGGCTGGTTCTTCCCCTGAAAACACTCAACTTATCTTTCAAAAAGGATGGAGTCATGTTTCTCCTGTCGATTTTCATTACGGCGTTCATTATTTCTCTGGCCGGCGTCTCTGATGCCGGCGAACCCAACCGGCCCAACATCCTCTGGATCTATGTCGAGGACATGAACGACTGGATGGGTTGCTACGGAGATAAGATCATCAAAACCCCGGCAATAGATTCCCTGGCCGCCAAAGGAGTTCGCTTTGATCGTGCCTACATGCCGGCCGGGGTCTGCTCGGCCACCCGGTCAGCCCTCATCACCGGCACGATGCAAACGACCTTCGGCATCCACAACCATCGAAGCTCCCGCGACAACTCGGCGGGACGATTCCCCAGCCTGGGCATGATCCGCCTCCCGGAGGGCGTCCTCACGGTTCCGGAGCTCTTTCGAAAGGCCGGCTACTACACCTACAACCAGGGGAAGGATGATTACAACTTCGTCTACAAGAGGGAGCGCCTCTATTCAAATAAGAACGACTGGAGGGGGCGAAAGTCCGGCCAGCCCTTCTTTGCCCAGATTCAGCTGCGGGGTGGCAAGAACCGGCCAGTAAAAACGGTCGACCCTGCGAAGGTCCCCATCCCCCCCTACTATCCCGACACCAGCATTACTCGCAGTGAGATTGCTCATCACTACGATTGCGTCCTGAAGACAGACCAGGAGGTCGCCTCGATCATCAGCCGGCTGAAAAAAGACGGTCTTTTTGAGAACACCGTCATATTCTTTTTTACCGACCATGGCATGAGACTCCTGCGCCACAAGCAGTTTGTCTACGAGGAGGGGGTCCGGGTCCCGCTCATCGTCCACTGGCCCGGCGAGAAAAACCCTGTTGCGGCCGGGACGGTCCGCAAAGATCTTGTCAGCGGGATCGACATCAGCGTCACCTCCCTGGCCCTGGCGGGAATCAAGATCCCCGCTCACATGGAGGGCAGGAATGTCTTTGCCCCGCAATACAAGCCGCGCTCCTTCGTCATCTCCGCAAGGGACAGGTGCGACTACACGATCGAGCACATTCGCACCGTCCGGACGGATCGCTTTCGCTACCTGAAAAACTTTCTGACCGACCGTCCCTGGATGCAGCCACAGTACCGGGATGCACGCCCTCACACCAAGGAGATGAAGAAGCTCTTCGCCGAAGGGAAGCTGAACCCTGTACAGGCACGGTTTATGGGGCCGAAGAAACCCGCAGAAGAGCTCTACGACCACTCCGCCGATCCTCATGAGATCAACAACCTGGCCTCCAACCCGGAATACTCCAAGATCCTCCAGGCCCATCGAAAGATCCTTTCGGACTGGATGGCCGCCACCGATGACAAGGGGCAACACCCCGAAGCCGAAGGAGGACTGGCCCAGGTCTATTTCCGCTGGAAGGACACCTGCGTCAACCCGGAGTACGAGCCCGTCCGGAAAAAATACTCCGCGACCCTTGCTGAAATCACAGCCGCCGCCAAGGCAAAAGCCGACGCGAAGAGGAAGCGGCTCATCCAGGAAAGAAAAAAGAGACGCCTGGAGAAAAAGGGCGAAAACTGAGTTCCTTCCCGGCTATTTGAAAAACGCCAGCCCCGCCAGCCTCTGCCGGGTCAGCGCGAGGCTCTTCGTGGAAACCTTCGAAGGCAGCGAGAGGCTCGCGATCGGGGTGACACATATTTTTCCGGCAGCGATCCCCGCGCGCGCCGTCCCGGCGGCAGGCTCTCCGCCCGCCCGCGCGAAAGCCGCGCGAAAGAGGAGAAGGCTCTTGTCCGCCGGCGGCGGCTCGTCGACGTCGCTTTCAACCTTGCGAAAGTTGATCTTGTAGTTCCCCGCCCCGATGCTGGTTACGACCGCGCCCTTCCAGTCCTTTGGCTCTCCTCCCGGGTAGTTCACGTTAAAGAGAACTCCCTTCTCTACGCCTGCCGAAAACGCCTGCTTTATAAAGCTCGCCAGGGAGGCTGCGATCTGCGCGACATGCTTGCTGCCGGAGGCCGAGGAAACTGCCAGGCCCGCGAGCCCGATGTCGGCCCCCATCCTGGCTGCGCCAACGGTTCCCGAAAGGTTCCCATCCGAGCCGATATTCGATCCGGGATTGATCCCGCTGACCACCATATCAAAGCTCCGGCCCTGGGACAGATTTCCCGCGCCGAGGAGAACACAGGTCGCGGGAGTACCCTCCACGGCATAGAGAGCGAGGGGCTTCGGTTCAATGTCTTTCAGCTCTTCGGGCACCTCACGCTTAAAGACCTTGATATCCCCGCGGTAGGTCAGGCTCTGAGAAACTCCGCTCTTGTTCGTCGCCGGAGCGATCACGATGACATCAGCCACCCTGGGAAGCTCTTTCATCAGCGCCTTAATTCCGGCCGATTCGATGCCGTCATCATTTGTCAGAAGAATAAGGGGGCGCCTGGCGGGAGCCTCCTGGCTCTCATCTGCACAAAAAGCCATCGAGCAGATGCAGAACGCTATGACAGCACACAATGGAACAGCAATAACCTTCATCAACTCAACCTCTCATCTTCAATACAGCTTGGTACCCGGTTCATCTCAATCCAATGAGCCTCCATGTTTTGAAGGAAGTTGCAAGAGAGGGAATACAATTTCGGATTGTTATTTCATCCAGTAAAGTAAATCTGCAAATGGCTTCATCAGGAGCCAACAAGCCTGCCGCTGGGTCGCAGGCCCCCGGGTACCCCCATAGCGAGAAGGACTCTCCATGAAAACATATGTATGGGCAGCCGCATCCTGCTGGCTCCTTCTTTTCGCAACTCCAGCGGCGCTCCAGGCCCAGGTTGACGACTTCGATGAAGACCCCCTGGCAAACCCTGACTGGGAGTACTACGAACCGGTTCCCGGCCCTCTGCCATCGACAGCAGATGGCTTCTGGAGAATGACGCTCCCCACCGGTGTCAATCTTGACCACTGGGTACACGTTGACGATGCCACCCAACTGCGAAGATCGGACTTCCCTGAAGATTTCATCATATCGACCCGGCTGCATTTCCAGGGCTCCGGAGACCCCGAGAACCCTTCCTGGCCTCCCCCGAACGAACCCTACCAGGCCGGGCTGATGATCTACTTCGGAGACCGCGACGTGTTCTATTGGGGCCCCTATCGAGGAACCGGCCTTGTCCTTGAACGAAGCGGGAGCAACGGCCTGTGCTCCTTCAACCCGGGCCTCCAGGAACTGTCCCTGATGGCTACAAAGTCCGGCCCGGAATACACCTTCTCCTGGAGAGCAAGCGACGACGACCCCTGGCAGCGGGCCTGCACGGCCACAGCCCAGGAGCCCCCCCTCTTTGTCGGGCTGATATTCAAAACCTGGGGAAACCTGAACACAGAGGAAACCTTTGATTTCGATTATTACTCAATAGAAGAGGTCCCGGAATCACCGGCGGAAATTCATTTCCCCTGTGAAATTGAAAACCCGGACACAGCCTGGATCGGAATGCCGTACATCCGCCGGGTAGAACCTGCCGGGCAGCCTCGGCCAACATTGACCCTTACCGATGGCCCCGAAGGACTCACCTACGACCCCGGACAGAACACCCTTTCCGGGTGGACCCCCGAAAATTTCGACATTGAGAACATAGAACTTGAAGCGACCGGCGGCGGCGGGGCCAGCGCAAGCAGTTTCGAGATCAACGTGGAGGCCGCCTCCTCCATCCGTGACGATGACTTTGACGACGATCCCGCATTTAACGAAGACTGGGAATTCCACGAGCCACAACCCGGCATCGCCTACTCGATCGTCGAGGAGGATGACGGAAACAGCTGGTGGCGCATGGAGGTTCCGGTCACAGGCGATTTCGGCCAGAACTTTGATACCTGGACCGGCGTCGATCGAGCCCCCCAACTCAGGCGCGCCATCGATCCCGATCTCGACTTCCTCATTGAGACCCGGGTCAGGATTGTCCCCGACCCGGCCCCGCCCGCCACCTCTCCCTTCCTTGCGGGCCTGGTTCTGTATTACGGCGGAACCGACATCATTCACTGGAATATTGGACAGCAGAGGACCATCAACGGCCAGCCGACCAACCTCTTCCTCGAACGCAGCGGAATCAACAACATCGGCCACGGCTGGGCTGACGGACTCCGGCAAGGAGAGGCGGTCAGACTGCGTATCGAGAAGAGGTGCGACAGCTACCACTTCTTCTACCGCGGCTCCGCCGATCTGTCCTGGACCTACGCCCAGACCATAACGACTCCCACCCCGATCGAGTCGATCGGCCTTGTCATGAAAACCTGGGGCGGCGGAGCCAGCTTCACCGCCGACTTCGATTATTTCGATATCGTTGAGGCCGGCCCCAGGGCCGCCTTCACGGTAGATCCGGAAGAAGGGCAGGAGCCCCTGACCGTAACCGTCGACGCTTCCGCATCGACCTCTCCCAACGGCGCCATCACCGCCTACTCCTGGGACTTCGGAGATGGAAGTACCGGAGAAGGCGTCATCTCTGAGCACACCTACCAGAGTCGAGGAACCTACACCATACGCCTCGATGTCACCGATGAAAGCGGTGACCAGGGGCAAGCGGCAAACACCGTGCAGGCCGACTTTCGCTCTGATGGCATAGCCCCCTGGACCCTCCTGGATATCGGCGAACCGCTCCCGGCTATCGAGGGCGGAGCCAGGCTCGAGGGAGATGCCTGCCTGCGAGTACTCGCCGGCGGCACTGGCATCCGCAGCAGAAGCGATCAGTTCAGCTTCGCCTACCAGCAACTCCCCGCCTCCGGCCCCTTCATCGCCCGCATCGGGGAGGCCGCCTGGGCCGGACGCGGGCGGATCGGCCTCATGATCCGCGAAGACCTGGATCCCGACTCCCGCTTCGCCGCAATCGTCTTTGCCGACACGGGCTTCAGGGGCCTGCGCTACTCATTCCTTCGCCGGGAAGAGAAGGCGGGAATCGTGCGAACGACAAACAGCTCGGAGAACTTCGAGGTTGGCAACGCCTGGGTTCGCCTGGAATACGAGGCCGGCGAGATCATCGGGTCCTGGTCTGTTGACCGGGAAAACTGGACAGAACTATACCGCACGGCCTTTGACCTGCAGGACGAGGCCTATGTCGGCATCGCCTCCACCGTTCAGAGTCTCGGCGAAGGAGATGAATTCGAGGCGACCCTCTGCGATATCTCAACCGGTACCGACAATCCTCCGCCGCCCCCGGCGGAGATCTGCGACAACGGCATCGATGACGATGGAAACGGCCTGGCGGACTGCCTTGACCCGCAATGCGCGGGCCTCGAGGAATGCCAGGAACCCGCCGGAACCCGGCTGGTAAGAGGCGACTCTAACTCCGATGGGAGCATCAACCTCACAGATGGTGTCATTCCGTTGATCTTTCTGTTCTCGGGAGGGGCGCCGCCGGCCTGCATGGATTCAGCCGATGCCAACGACACTGGCTTCATCGAGATCACGGATGCCATCATCATTTTCAGCTGGCTGTTTACCGGCGGCGCGCCCCCGGCACCGCCGACGCCATCCAGCCCCGGCTACCCAGCAGAGGACTGCGGCGTCGATGAAACGGAAGACGGCCTGGGGTGCGAGATGCCCACGCGCGTTTGCGGCTGACCCGGGTCGTTCGGCTCAGCTCTCTTCGCCGCCGATCTCACTCGCCACATCTTCAGGAACAACCTGGTAGCCGTCAGGCTCCATGCTGTAGTCGCCCCTGCCGCTGGTGATGCTGCGAAGCCCTGTGGCATAGGCGGGAAGATTCCGCAGAGGAACCCGCGCGGTAACCTGCTTATCCTGGCCCTCATCGCCAATCTGGATAATCACGCCGGCACGAGAATTCAGATCCCCAATGACGGCCCCGAGATAATCATCAGGGGTGGTAACGACAACTCGCATCACAGGCTCGAGCAAGGTCAGGCCGCACTGCTCCTCCGCCGCCCTCACGGCCTTGACACCGCAGGCATAGAAAGCAAGCTGGCTTGAATCGACATCGTGCATCTTGCCGTCGACGACAGTTGCCCGAAGCCCCTGGATCTTGGCGGCTCTCTTGCCCCCGGAGATGCAGTAGTCCTCGATGCCCTTCCTGACGGACTTGAGGAATTCAGCGGTGATCGCGCCGCCCTTGATCTTATCTTCAAACTCGAATTCCTCACCCTCGATGGGCTCGAACTCGATCTCAGCAACGGCAAACTGACCTGATCCGCCAGTCTGCTTGACATGGCGAGAATTGATGGTCACTCCGCGATTGAGGGTCTGCCTGTAGGACACGCGCGGCTTCCCGGTGATGACCTGGAGACGGAAATCATCTCGAAGCCGGTGAACGACAACCTCGAGGTGAAGTTCCCCCATGCCCGACATGATGGTCTGGCCGGTTTCCTCATCGGTATTCACTCGAAAGGTGGGATCCTCTCGGGAAATAATTCCCAGGACCTCACCCAGGCGATCCCTGTCAGCATTGGTTGAAGGCTCAACAGCCATCGATATGACGGGGTTGGCGAAGGTTGTCGACCCGTAGGTGATCTGGTTGTCCTTGGCGCAGAGAGTATCCCCGGTGGCGCTCTTCTTGAGACCAACACAGGCTACAATCTGGCCCGCGACCGCGCACTCGATGGATTCTCTCGATCCCGCGTGAATCCGGTAGATCTGGCCAACCCGTTCATGCTTCCGCAGGCGGGAATTAAAGGCGGCCTTGCCGGCGTGCAGGGTCCCTGAGAAAACCCGGATAAAGGTCAGGTCGCCGGTCGAATAGTGAACTGTCTTGAAAACGAGAGCTCCCAGAGGCTCCTCGGCCTGGGGAGCAAACGCAATACTCTCTTCCCCGGACGGCGCGAAACCTTCAACGGCACCCTTGTCGAGGGGATTAGGAAGGTAGTCTACGGAAGCGTCCAGCAGGGCGGGAACCCCCCGGTTATGAAGAGCCGAGCCAAGCAACACGGGAACGATGGCGCCTTCAATCGTCATCTCCCGGAGCGCCTTGCGCACGAGCTTGACATCAGGCTCTTCGCCCTCGAGTAGAACCTCTGTAAGTTCATCGCAGTGGAGGCTCAACACATCGAGCAGCCCCATCCGCATGGTTTCGGCAAGCTCCAGCACTTCCGGCTCGACAGGGCCGCGCTCAAATTTTGCGGGGTCATCGGAATCCTCAGGGAAGCTGACCTGCTCCATGGCTACGAGATCCACAAGCCCCCTGAAATCCTGGCCCTCGCCAATTGGGATCTGGATCGGAACAACTGCAAGGCCGAGGTTTTTCTTCAGGGACGCGACAGCCTTCTCAAAATCAGCCCCGACACGATCCATCTTATTGATGAAGGCCAGGCGCGGTACGCCGTATTTGTTCAACTGGCGGTTAACGGTCTCGCTCTGGGCCTGCGCGCCGGCCACCGAGTCGATCGCCAGGATAGCTCCATCGAGGACTCGGCAGGAGCGTTCAACCTCAGCGGTAAAATCAACGTGTCCTGGCGTATCGATCAGGTTGAATTCATGACGATCCCACTCAAAGTAGGTCGCAGCCGAACCGATCGTAATGCCGCGTTCCTTCTCTTCCTTCATGAAGTCCATAGTGGCTTCGCCGTCATGGACCTCGCCGAGCTTGTGGATCTTGCCGCATACCTTGAGCATGCGCTCGGTGATGGTCGTCTTGCCGCTATCGATGTGGGCCACGATGCCGATATTCCGGATTCGTTGGGCCATAACTTTTTTACCTGCCAGTGAAACGCTCATAACTATCTGAAAACACTACTTAAAGGAATTAACCAGAATCACTTACCTCACCCGCTGTGAGATCCATAAAGGCCCCCAGGCCACGTACGCCCCGAGCTTTCTTTGATATCGACCAATTAGCCCTGATGGTTCACACCAACCCGCTAAATTAGGTCTTATTTCACTACAATGTCTCTGCAGCGTTCAAAGAAGCAGAAGGCCGAATTATAGGGTCGTAAATCCCAGCCTCAAGCTCTTTATGGGGAGTTTTATTATCGGACAGATGAAGAAGTTACGAAATATAGCCGCTTTTGCGGTTCACCAGCAGGCCTTGCCGTTTTTTTGCTTCCTGCGGCGCTAAATGAGTGATCGACAGCCCGCTAAGACCGCCCGAGGCTGCGACAAATCGTTACAACTTACAAATAGTCCAACCACATTCGGTTCAGATAGATTTGACGGCCCCGCCTGACACGAACTCCATTACTGGAAATTGCCATGCAACCTTCCCTTGCACTACGCTCGCTCCTTCTTTTCACCATTTCCCTTGTTCTTCTGCGAGGCCCCCTAAAAAGCGAGGAGCTCCAGAAATGCGAAAAGCTTGCGAACTGGACACCGGCCAGCGTCATTGGTTACGCCGAAGCGAAAAACCTGGGACCGCGCCTTAAAAGCCTCCTCGACTCGCCAAAATTGAAGCGCCTGCTCGACTCGAGTTTTGGGAGGGCCTACCTGCAAAGCGAAGATTACTCCGAGTTGATCGAAAACCTCGGAAAGATAGAGAAGCCTGCTGGCCGAGATCCGCTGGACCTTTTTGACGACCTCCTGGGAAAAGAATTCCTGCTCGGGTCGAGGCTCTCCTTCGCCGGCGGACAGGAGACCTTGCTGCTGACTCGAACCGGAAGCCCGGAAGCCTTCGCAGAAGTCAGAAAAGCCTTCGCCCTGGCATTCAAAGCCTCCACCGGGCTCCCATTTGAAACCCGCAAGCTGGACCACGAGGGGCACACCTTCGAACAAATAGGTGACCTCTGGTTTTCAGAGCTCGGGGGAATTCTCGCCGCGACCAACTCTAAAAAGCTACTCGAAGAAACCATCGACCTCGCCTACGACAGGACGGAAAAATCCGCCGGGAATTCTCCATTCTTTTCACAGCTCTCCCACAAAGACGATTTCCTCATCAGGGCTTCCATTCGCCCCACCTTCATTCCCATACTTGCCGGAGAATTCGGCCGCAAGCTCGACAACCCGGTCCAGAGCCTCCTGCTCAGCGGGTTTTCCGGAGCCTTACGCAACTGCAAATTGTTGAGTGCCACGATTGACAGCAGCTGGTCCGGAATTGACCTGGGCATCGAGCTCCACGCCGACGATCGGGGATTTGACGAAAAGTACGCGCCCTTCTTCCCGAAAACACCCCAAAGCGATTTCCAGCCCAGCATCCATAAGCGCGGACTCCTGGCCTCCATCCAGCTATCGAGAGACATCTACGGTTGGTGGGAAAACAGCGAAGCCTTTCTCGAGCCCCAGGCGGCCGGCAGCCTGGCTCAATTTTCAGCCGCCCTGTCCATGTTTTTTGGCGGCCTGAACTTCCAGGACGAGGTTCTTCCCCAGCTCGGCGAGACCATCTCGCTGGTCTTCAAAAACCCCCTGGCACAGGAAGGCAGGTCCTCCCCCCGTCCCTTGATTCCAGGCGGCGCTTTGATCATTGAATTGAAAGATGCCAAGAAATTCGGCCGGCCGTTTATCGTCGCCTTCAACAGCCTGGTCAGCATTCTCAATATCACCCGGATGCAGCAGGACTCCAACGCCCCAAGCATGCTCGTCAGGCCGGAAAAGGTCGGCAAGGTGGACTGCTACCGAGTGGACCTCGGCCTCCCTGAAGACCCCAGGAACCCCGGAATCGAATACAACTTCTCTCCCAGTCTTGCCGTCACCGGCAACAGGGTCATCCTCGGCTCAACCTTCAACCTGGTCAAAATCCTGGTTGAGGAATCCGAAAAATCCGGAGACGCCGGAAAAACAGTCGCCCCGTCTTATGCAAGGGACCGAATCTACATCGATGGCAGGGCCCTGCGCTCCATCCTGGGAACCAATACCGACTTCCTCGCCGCCCAACAGGTTGTCAGCAAAGGCATCAGCCTTGAGGAGGCGAAGAAGGAGCTCGCGATCATAGGGGAGATTCTCTCCTTTACCCGGGACCTCGAGCTCGAGAGCTTCCGGGAAGAAGAGGCTGTCCGCATGAAGCTTCGGCTTGGGCTCATCAGCGGAAACACAATCGTCGAGCCTTCAGACTGACCGTGGGCGCTGACCTGACAGCCCAGGAGAGCCTCGAGCCGTTCCGCCCCGGGAAGGATGGCCCCTGGAATGTTGCAGCCGCCGCCCACCTCGCCAGGCGCCTCACCTTCGGCTCCCCCCGCAAGCTGGTACAAAAAGTCCTTGAGCTCGGTCCGCGCGCGGCCCCGGCTGCCCTTCTTGCTGATCGCGACGAAACCCCTGAGATGAAGGCGGTAGCCGACAGTCAGCGCAGAATCGGCAGCACTGAAGCAATCCAGACCTGGTGGGCCCACAGGATGCTCCGGGGCAACAGTCCCGCCAGGGACAAGCTCGCGCTCTTCTGGCATGACCACTTCGCCACCAGCGACACCAAGGTCCGCGATGCCCGGTTGATGATGGACCAGGTGCGGACCTTCCTTCGCCTGGGGCCGGGGCCCTTCCATGGCCTGCTCAAGGCAATAGCGAAGGACCCTGCCATGCTCACCTGGCTGGATGGGAACTCCAACCGCCGGGGAGAACCCAACGAAAACTTCGCGAGGGAGCTGATGGAATTATTCAGCCTTGGAGTGGGCAATTACACAGAGGAAGACATCAAGGAGGCCGCCCGGGCCTTTACCGGCTGGCACGTCAAGAACCGGAGGTTCTGGTTCAACCAGCGCGCTCACGACACCGGCTCCAAGACGATCTTCGGCCTGACTGGAGACTTCGATGGGGATGACGTCCTCCGCGCCTGCCTGGAAAAACGGGCCTGCGCTGAATTCATCGCCGCGAAGCTCTTCAACTACTACCTGGGGACGCCTGTTTCCGGGGAGCTGCGCAAGGCTCTTGGCGAGCTCTATCTCGCAAGCGCCCACAACATCGGGTCCCTTGTCAAAAAGCTCGTCAGCTCCAGGGAGTTCTACTCAGCCCACGCAAGGAGGTCCATCCTGTCTTCCCCGGCTGATTTCGCCATTGGAACACTACGAACCCTGAACGCCACCGCCGGAGCCGAGCGACTGCCGGTGGAAATGTCCCGTATGGGAATGGATATCCTTCGCCCGCCAAGCGTCAAGGGCTGGCAGAAGGGAAAGGCCTGGCTGAATTCCAACACCCTCCTTTCGCGCTACAGGTTCGCCAATACCCTGGCCGGCTCGACTGAAAACGACCCCCGGATCCCCTGGAACAAGCTGGAAAAGGGAGGCGTCGAAGGGATCTTTTCCCTGCTCTTCCCCGAAGGACTTAACGAAAAGATCCGAAAAACCATCGTCGATGAAACAGGCAATGATCTCAAGCTGATGGTCACGGCTCTCGTTGAGCTCCCGGAGCACCAGTACATTTGATACAGGATGCGACAACTGCCGGTTATAATCGCCGGCGTACAGGCAGGATCCTGGACTGGACAGATTAAATGAAATACAAGCGCAGAGACTTCCTCAAGCTGTCGGGCGCCGGCCTGGCTCTCACGCCCGGAGCCCTTCTCGATGCGTCAGAAAAGCTCCAGGTGGCCGGAGGCGACCATCGACTGGTCGTGGTCCAGCTCAGCGGCGGCAATGATGGACTCAACACCGTCGTCCCCTTTGAAGACGACCTCTATTACCGCAGCCGTCCGGCCCTGGCGATCCCGAAGGCCCGGGTCCTCAGGCTCGATGGCTCCAACGAGATGGGCCTGCATCCATCTATGGAGGGGTTGCAGGCTCTCTTCAAGGAGGGCCATCTCGCCGTCATCCAGGGGGTCGGCTATCCCGACCCCGACCGCAGCCATTTTCGCAGCATGGACATCTGGCACACCGCCAACCCCTCCATCACTGAGAAGGAAACAGGCTGGCTCGGTAAAGCCCTGGAGAAGAAGCCCTCCACCCTGAGTGGAATTCACATTGGAGATGAAGCGCTCCCGCTCGCCTTCAATGGCGAGCGTCATGTGGCCAGCATTCAGAACCTGGATTTGATCGAGCTGCTATCAGGGAAAAAAGGCGCGAAACTGAAAAAGATCATGCGGGCGGTCAACGAGCAGTCGCGAGATGGGCGAGCTGACTACGTCAGGGGGCTGGCCAACGAAACCCTCGACAGCCTTGACAAGATTCTGAGTGTCAGCCGGAATCCGCCACCGGTCGAATACCCCGACTCAGAGCTCGGCCGCAGACTGAAGCTTGCCGGCCAGATGGTCTCCGGGGACTATCCGGCCCGGATCCTCTATCTCAGCCAGGGCGGCTACGACACCCACGCCCGCCAGGGCGATGTCCATTCGAACCTCCTTGAAGATCTCTCCGGCGCGTTGACGGCCTTCTATCGCCACGTGGAAAAATCCGGAGTAGCTGAGCGCGTCACGGTCATGGTGTTCTCCGAATTCGGGCGCCGGGTAAAGGAAAACGCCAGCCTTGGAACGGACCATGGCTGCGCAGCGCCGATGTTCCTGCTCTCTGGAAAGACCAGCGGCGGCCTGAAGGGTCCCAACCCGAACTTCACAAATCTCGACCGTGGCGACCTCCGGTTCACCACCGACTTCCGCCGCGTCTACGCCACCGTGCTCGAAGAACTCTTCAGCATCGACTCAACGAAACTCTTAGGTAAGACGTTCGAGAAACTATCTCTTTTCTCCTGAAACAAACCCGCAGACCGGCCAGCCTCCCATGAACGAAACCCAGGACCCGATCACTTTTGACCAGTTAATGCCACCGGAGGATA
>DCKY01000009.1 GCA_002320775.1 Planctomycetes bacterium UBA1662 | reverse complement strand
AGCACGTACTCCCCATCCTTCACCTCCATGCTCCAGACCTGGGATTCGACCATCTGGGCCTCTCCCTTCGCATCGAGCATCTCGTACATGGTCTGCCATTTAACCGAGGGACCATCCTTCTTGAGAACCTTGGCTGAGACCCTGCGCCAGTAGTCGCCGCCGGGGTGATGAAAATAGTCCCGCCCGTTAACACGGGTGAAGCCCCAATAGAGTCCTGTCTGGTGCTTGTGGTGACCCGGGCTGTATTCTGTCAGGACGCCCTTTCCATCTGGCGCCACGATCGGATGAAGGTAGGGTCTGAAATCAGGCTTGGCCACCTGGGTAAGGATCGACTTCTTCTCTCCTTTTCTAAAAACCGAGATCGTATCCCCCGCCCCATCCTGTCGCACCTCGAGCTCAGCGGACAGAAGGGGAAAGGTTATGGATAACGAAAGCAGGGCAGCGCTGAAAAGACGGGCATAGATATTCATGTCAGGTCTCTCAAATCGAGTCAGGTATCCGGTAATAATGGCCTTTCAGGATGCCAAGAAGCGCGCGCGATTACAAAACTGTCTTTTGCGGGACTTCCGCATTCGCAGACATTCGAGGAGGAACATCTTTTCTGCAAAGGCATATTGATCGACAGCCGGAAGCCGATGCTGGTATCTTTCCATTACTGAGACAGCTCCACCCCTGAATTCGAAACGGCCATCCACCTGAGGGGACCGAAATGAAAATTATTATCCGCCTCGCCCTTATCCTGGCCCTGGGATCGTCCCCCGGGCTGGCGCAGGAGAAGAAGACCATTCTTCTCATCGGGCACAAACCCGACCACCCGCCCAAATGTCACGAATACCTTTCAACCTGCGAGCTCCTCGCGAAGTGCCTGCGCCAGACAAAGGGTGTCGAGGCCGTCGTATCAAACGGCTGGCCCACTGATGAAAAACTGCTGAAACGAACCGCCGCCATCGTCCTCTACACGAGCCCGGGCGCAGAGATCGTCCTCGCCGAAAAATCCTCGGCCTCCTTTGAGGCGATGATGAAGCGAGGGGTAGGACTGGTCGCGATCCACTGGGCGACCGGAGTACACAAGAAGAACGTCGAGAGGCTTGGTAAGAGGTGGTACGGGAGCCTTGGAGGAGGCTGGCCGCATTTCGCCGGAATCACGATGGGGAAATCGATCCTCGCGCAGAAAAATCCCGAGCACCCTGTATGCAGGGGCTGGAAACCGTATGAAATCAGTGACGAGTTTTATTTCGCTCCGATTATCCACGAGAAGGGGAAGGTGCTCCTGGAGGTTACAGCGAAGGGGAAGCCCCTAACTGTAGGCTGGACCATCGAACGCGCCGACAGCGGACGCGCCTTCGGGACCACGCTGGGCCACTTTCACCGTAACTTCGGCCTGCTCCCCTTTCGCAAGATGCTCATCAATGGCATCATCTGGAGCGCCGGCATGGAGGTGCCTGCGAAAGGGGCTCCGTGCAAAATCGACAAGGACGACCCCCTCTTTCCAAAGAGTTGAGCGTCCGGGTGAGCCGCCAGGCCCAGCCGGGTTATAGAAAGAAATTCATGAAACCATCTCAAACATTCCCGCTGCTGAAGCTCCTGCTCATCCTTTTCATCTCACCAGTCATCTTCGCGCAAGAGGCCAATGGCGGGAAGAAGACCAGGCCAAATGTCCTCTTTATCGCGATCGATGATCAGAATGACTGGATCGGATACCTCGGTGGACATCCGATGGTTAAGACTCCGAATATCGACCGCCTGGCTGAGCGCGGAACGGCCTTCACCAACGCCCACTGCCAGTCCCCCCTGTGCAATTCTTCCCGCACCAGCCTGATGACCGGCCTGCGCCCGTCTTCCACCGGAATCTACGGACTCGCCCCCTGGTTTCGAAACCTGCCCGAGTTCAAAAACCTGGTAACACTGCCACAGCACCTCAAGGCCAACGGCTATCGCACCTACTCGACCGGCAAGATCTATCACGGCCGGTACGGACGCAAAGGGGCGGAATTCGATGTTCTCGGACCTGGCTCAAGCGTTGGGGCACGGCCAAAGAAAAAACTGGTCACCACCCCCTTCGGAAACCATCCGCTGGTCGACTGGGGAGAGTTCCCCCACAAGGATGAGGACAAGGGCGATTGGAAGGTCGCGTCCTGGGCCGTCAAGCAATTGGATGAAAAACCCCAGGAACCTTTTTTCCTCTCGGTGGGTTTCTTTCTTCCCCACGTTCCCTGCTACGCGACAAAGAAGTGGTTTGATCTCTACCCCGACGATGACTCGGTCCTGCCGAAGATCCAGCGAGACGATCGCAAGGACACCCCCCGCTTCTCCTGGTATATGCACTGGTACCTTCCGGAGGTCCGCCTGAAGTTCCTGGAGGAATCCAACCAATGGCGCAACCTGGTACGGTCCTACCTCGCCTCCACCAGTTTCGTTGACAGCCAGGTGGGACGCGTCCTCAAGGCCCTGAAGCGCAATGGCTTCGACAAGAACACCATCGTGGTGCTCTGGTCGGACCACGGCTGGCACATCGGCGAGAAGCTCATCACCGGAAAAAACACCCTCTGGGACGATGGGACGAGGGTCCCCCTGGTCTTCGCCGGGCCGGGCGTCAAGGGCGGCCAGGTCTGCTCGAAACCGGCTGAGCTGCTGGACATCTACCCGACCCTGAGCGACCTCTGTGGCCTCAAACAGAGAGAACAGCTCGAGGGCCACAGTCTTCTTCCCCAGCTACGTGATGCAAGTGCCCCCCGCCAGTGGCCGGCGATCACCACCCACAATCACGACAACCACGGCGTTCGCTCCGAAAACTGGCGTTACATCCGCTACGCCGACGGCAGCGAGGAGCTCTACGACATGAAGAAGGATCCCAACGAGTGGAACAACCTGGCCGCCAATCCCTCGCTGGCCGCTATCATCTCCACCCACCGAAAGTTCCTCCCCAAGGAAAACCGCAAGCCGGCCCCGGGAAGCCGGTCCCGCATCCTGACCTGGGAAAACGGCAAGGCGACCTGGCAAGGTAAAGAGATCGCCCCGTCCGAACCGATTCCCGGCCAATAGCGCCCGGCCCGGAGCATAGGTCTGGACTTTTCCGACCGGTTTTCCGATGCTGTGATTCGAGGAAAAAGTATCTCAAGCAACCATCCTGTCATGCCACCCCGGCGGCAATGGAGTCTCCCCGTGAAAAATAATAAAGCTCAGAACCTCTCCCGGCGTCGTTTCCTGGCAAGCACTGCGGTTGCGGCGGCGGCCACATCGGTTGGCGCCATGGGGATTGAACCTGCCGCGGAAACCGTGATCGGAGAGGGCGACTACCGCTACGGAGTTCTTCACGCATGGCCCCAGCTGCCCGACAAGTTCTCCTGGCAGACCACCCACAACGTGGCCGTCGATAAGGACGGCTTCCTCTACGTCATCCATGAAGGACGAAAGAACCAGAAGGACCACCCCTCGATCTTTGTCTTCGACCCCAAGGGGCGCTACGTCAGGAGCTTCGGCGAACAATTCCAGGGCGGTGGACATGGAATCGAGGTCCGGCAGGAAGGCGGGGAGCAGTTCCTCTACGTCTGCGCCTACCAGCACCTCAAGACCTTCGCCAAGATGAGCCTCAAGGGAGAGGT
>DCKY01000259.1 GCA_002320775.1 Planctomycetes bacterium UBA1662 | reverse complement strand
ATGCCAGTTCAAGCCCATCGGGGCTGGGGGGAACGCTGCATGAACCACCTGGACCCGCTCAAGCTGCGACTCACCCCACTGCCGTCAGAACTCTACCTGAGGCACCTCGGACTCCCCGCCGGAAACGGGCTGGATGATGCCACCGGGCCCCTGGCTGAGCAGGCTCGAGACTGGTACCAGGGACATGGGCGTCCCTGGACCCATTCGCGCCTGGCCCCTGTCCAGTCAATAGAAGCCGATACCGTTCGTCTCGACGATGGCACCTTGCTCTCCAGCCGGGTGCTGGCTGAAGGAGCACGAAGAAGCGGAACTCACTCTGTCTCGGTCCTCGCCGTGAGCGCGGGGAAAGAGGTGGACGAGCGAATCGCCGAGCTCTGGGAAGAAGACAAACCGGACGAAGCCATGTTCCTCAACGCCTACGCCGACGCCCTCACAGAGCACCTGAGATCGGTCGAAGCGGAGAAGGCGTTTGATCAATTCTCCGCTGACGACATGACCGTGCTCCCCTACTACAGCCCCGGCTATGACGGTTGGGAGCTTACCGACCAGGCCTCGCTGCTCAAAACCATCTCGACCCCGCTGCCGGGACCGCTCGAGGTGCTGCCCTCCGGAGGACTGCAACCATCCAAGTCAACCTTGGCCGTATTCGCCGTGGCCAGCTCCCGCCCGCAGAAGCTGGATGAAGACTACTGGCAGAAGATTTACCGGGAACTCAGCGTGAATGAAACCTCCCCGGAAGAAAAATCGTCCTATGCCTTCTCCCCAAGAGCGCTGGAGGGATGGAAGAAGAAACGACTCGAGCTGAGGGAAGATGGAGAGGTTCTCCAGGCCGTCTTCCGCTTCGATGGATCAACCTGCACCAACCTCGGGCTGCCGCTGCGATTTGAATACCGGGTTGGACTCTCACGCGGGCAAGGCGGGGACTATCGACTCGACAGCTTCGCCTGCGAACCTCACCCGGAAGACACCGGGCACAAAGGAATGTGCTCCTATCTCGCGGACGCCGAGACCATTATGGATAAGATCAGGCAGCCACCGCAGCTGCCTGGAAGCAGCCTCGAAAAAGTACTCGAGTGGAGCCCCCCTTCCAGTCCAGCCGGCTGCCTCTGCTCCGAGTCCAGCCGGGACCATAAATGGCGAATCGTGCTCCAGACCCTGCACTATTCTCTCCTGAAAGAAAGTTGAGGAATTCACCAATGAAGAAGCCCCTGCATGAAGCCATCCTGGAGAAGACTCTCCTCGGTGATGGCGCGATGGGAACCCAGCTACAGCAGGCGGGACTCGAGCCCGGCGGCTGCGGAGAGGCCTGGAATGTTGATCATCCCGACCGTGTGCTTGCGATCCAGAAGAGATATGTCGAGGCCGGCTCGGACTGCCTCATCACCAATACCTTCGGGGGCAGCAGGATCATGCTCGAGCGTCATGCCAAGGACGCCGACGTCGCGGCCATCAACAAGGCCGGGGCCCTGATCGCCAGGGAGGCCTTCGGCGAAAAGGAGGGCTATGTCCTCGGCGACATCGGTCCTTTTGGAGGTCTCCTGGAACCCTACGGCGAGGTGGCGGAAAAGAGCGTCCGGGAGGCCTTCGCTGAGCAGGCCCGGGCTCTTGTAGATGGAGGGGCCGATGCGATTATCATCGAGACCCAGACCTCCCTGGAGGAGCTTGGTATCGGCCTCGAGGCCGCAAGAGAGGCCGGGGCGCCCTGCGTCATCGGCTCCATGGCCTACGATGTCACCTTCGATGGCGAAGAGATCCGGACGATGATGGGCATCGGCCCGGAGGATGCGGCGGAGTTCATGGCTGAAAACGGCGCCGATGTGATCGCGCTCAATTGCGGCTCTGGAATCGACGTCTCGTGGGCCGCGCGCGCTGTCGAACGCTACAGGAGAATCACCGACCTGCCGACCATGGCCCAGCCAAACGCGGGGCTGCCTGAGCTTGTCGATATGGAGGTGGTCTACAGGCAGACGCCCGAGGAGATGACCGGCGAACTGTCGGCCCTGCTCGCCGCTGGAGCGAATATCGTCGGCGGCTGC
The DNA here is from genome assembly GCA_002320775.1 of Planctomycetes bacterium UBA1662. Classification (GTDB taxonomy): domain Bacteria; phylum Planctomycetota; class UBA8108; order UBA8108; family UBA8108; genus UBA8108. The sequence continues at coordinate 4,195 of DCKY01000259.1, read as the reverse complement.
TGCGGAAGCTCGCCGGACCATCTCCTCCTGTTCAGAAAACTATTGGATGAAACCCAGGATGGAAAGCCGGAGGAAGAATCATGAAAATACGGATAGCGGATGAAAACCCCGCGGCGGCTGAGCTCATACCGCCAAACCAGCCCGACGCTTCGGGAATCGGGGTCAACTACACCGAAGCCTATCTGAAGGTCATCGATATGGAACTGGAGCCCGGCAAGAAGGTCACCTGCAAACGCAAGGGGCTGATGATCACCCTTACGATCGGAGACAAAACAGGAGAGGCTCTGATGCGTTACATCGAGGACGGTCCCGATGTAAAAAACATCCTTCGGCGCGCGATCGAAAACGCGGCCGAAGACGCGGGTGCGAAATTCCTCGTCGAAGACGGGACCATCTACCTGGAGATCTGATATGTCTTCCAAAAACCTCGTCAACCAGGCGATGGAAAAGAAACGTCCGGAACGCGTGCCGGTTATGTGCCAGATGGCGAACGGTCACACCGTCATCAATACCGGCGTCGACCCCATCGACTACTTCCTCGATGGAGCCCTGTGGGCAGACTGTCTTATCCGGATGAGAGCGCTCTACGATTTCGACGGTATCCTGTGCCACAAGCCGGGAAGGGTCCATGGTCTCGGGGACCAGGTTGAGAGAATGGATCGGGATGCCGAGTCCCCGACGCTCTATATGGAAGATGGGGCCCGGATCGAATGCACCAGGGATGATGATGCCTACTATAAGGCGACCGACGAATTCGCCTGGCCTGACATCGAGGAGCTCGACCTCGACAACCTCCTGTCCTGGGCGCCGGCGAGCTACCAGGCCTTCCAGGCCAGCAAGGCTACGCTGCCGATCAGCGACCCCGACGAGTTTGAAGACCACGTCTTTGACACCCTGGACCTCGTCCTGGAGGACCTTGGTGAGAGCTACTCGGTTCATGGCGAGGTGCGCTCTCCCTTTGACCACTTTCTCAACATCCTGGGAATGGAAAACGGGCTGATGTACCTGCTCACCCACGCGGAGAAATGTGCCGAGGTGCTTGAGGCGACCACTGGCTGGTCCGTCGCTCTGGCGGTCGCCCAGGTCCGGCGCGGCGCCCAGGCGATCAAGATATCGAGCCCCTTCGCCGGCAACGCGTTTCTCAGCCGCGAGATGTATTGCGACTTCATCCAACCCTACGAAGCCAGGATAGCCGAAGCTGTCAAGGCCGAGGGAGCCTCGGTCTACACACATACCTGCGGAGCAATCGGCGACCGCCTCGATCTCATCTGCGCAACTGGTGTCACGGGCATCGAGTGCCTCGATCCCCCGCCGCTCGGCGATGTGGACATCAACGAGGCGGTCGAGCTGCTCAAGGGAAAGATCTTCATCAAGGGAAACGTCGATCCGGTCAATACTCTCCTTCGCGGTGACAAGGCAAAAATAGAGGGAGACATCGGTAGGATCCTCACCGCGGCGGAAGACATGGAGGGCTTCATCCTCTCCTCGGCCTGTTCGGTCGCTCCCCCGACCCCGCCGGACAATCTGAAACGCATGGTTGAGCTCTGCAGAGATTTCAGACCCTGAAAATGCACTGTTGACTGTCTCGTCCCGGGAGGCTCAGATGAATCTGCCTCAGCTCGTCACCTTTTAGAATCCGAGGTTCAATGAAAATGAGACTCCCGATCCCTGTATGCCGCCCCCTTACTCTTGCCGCCCTCCTCCTTTCCCCCATCACGGTTGTTCATAGCGAGGACTGGAACGCGCAGCAGGTCGAGGCTGTCTTTAGAAACAAATGCAGCCACTGCCACACGGCTCCGGATACCGAGAGCTCCTTTGACCGGGCGTGGATAGGCCAGGTCAACCGGACCGCCTGAACGGGAACTCCCCCCGGAGCCCGGCGGGCTCTCATAAACTTTCTGGGTTCAAAGAAGCTGCGTCGCCCCATCCGGATCTCTTCGCCCCCCGGGAAGGGAGAACGAAAAGCGGGCTATATCTCCAGCACCATCAAAGATGGAGAATTATTCCTGAGAGGACCGAAGAAAGAGGTCTATCGCCTCGAATGGAAGGCGCGTGACAAAGACCGCAGGCGATCCCTGCCCCCGGGACTCTATACGATCACCGGCTACAGGCTCTTACGACAGGACAAACACGGAGAGGAGTGGTTCCTTTCAGCCACCTCCCATGGACATAGGAAGCTCCAGGTCGCCAGCGACAAGCCAGCCAGGGTTGAAATCGATCCGAGAATTCATCTTTCCACGAACGCTACTGCGCGGGCAGGGAAACTGCGCGGCAACATGATGATCAGCGGTGACAGCGCTGGCGGACGCCGCGGGGATCTCCTGAAGGCCCCCCGCCGCATCGGTTTGTCAATCTACCGCTCGGGAAAACGAATTCCCATCCCCTACCGCATTCTCGACAATAAGAAGGCCGAGCTGGCTTCCGGAATCATGAAATACGGCTGAGGAGGCGGAGGCGGGGTCTCGGAGAGGCTCCTTGACAATGCGAATCATTTTGAGCTGGCGCTCCCGAAGGAGCTGCCGTTCGAAATAGTTGGGAACTATACCAGTCAAATCAAGCGATAGACCCCTTTTCGCTGACTCTCATCTGGAAACAGCAACTGGAGACCATCAGAATGCGATCTTGCAACATTATCACCGCAACCCTTATTTCAATCCTCTCCTGCAACACCATCATGGCCCAATTCAATTACGACGAATCCAAGGTGCCGGCTTACGAGCTGCCCGAGCTGCTGAAGCTCAACGACGGGACCCCGGTCAAGGCTGCCGCGACCTGGAAAAAGAAACGGAGAGCGGAGGTGCTGGAGCTCTTCCGCAGCGAGGTCTACGGCCGCAGGCCTGGACGCCCCGAGGGGCTGCGCTTCGAGGTAACGAAGAAGGACCAGGAGGCTCTTGACGGCAAGGCGAAACGGCGCGAGGTACGGATCCACTTCACCGACAAGGAAAACGGCCCGTCAATGAACATGCTGCTCTACCTGCCGGCAAAAGCGAAGGGAGCGACACCCGCCTTCCTCGGGCTCAACTTCCGGGGGAATCCGACCGTCTCAAAAGACCCCGGCATCACCTTGCGCAAGGGCGACAAGGATTCCGACAGGGGCAAGAGCGCCGGGCGCTGGCAAGCCGACATGGTCATTGACCGCGGCTACGCGCTGGCAACCATCTGGTACGGCGACATCGAGCCCGACGACAAGCGCAGCGCCTTCTCAAAAGGCGTCCACAAGATCTATGGTCCCCCCAACAAGATTCCTGCCGATGGCTGGGGCTCGATCGCGGCCTGGGGCTGGGGACTGAGCCGGGCGCTGGACTATTTCGAGACAATCGACGAGATCGACCACAAGCGGGTCGCTGTCATCGGCCACTCCCGGCTTGGAAAGACCTCGCTCTGGGCCGGCGCCGAAGACGAGCGTTTCGCCCTAATCATCTCCAACAATTCGGGTTGTGGCGGCGCGGCGCTGAACCGCAGAGCCTTCGGAGAGACGGTCAAGAGGATCAATACCAGCTTCCCCCACTGGTTCTGCGACAACTTCAATAAATACAACGGCCGCGAGGCAGACCTGCCGGTTGACCAGCATATGCTCATCGCGTTGATGGCGCCGCGCCCGGTCTATGTCGCCAGCGCTGTCGGCGATCGCTGGGCCGATCCCCGGGGTGAGTACCTCTCGGCGAAACACGCCGATCCGGTCTACCGGCTGCTGGGTACAGAGGGACTCCCCGCCCGGAAGATGCCCCCCGTCGACAAGCCCTCCATGGGCCGCATCGGCTATCACATTCGAACCGGCAACCACGACGTCAAGGCCTTCGACTGGAAGGCTTACCTCGACTTCGCCGACAAGAACCTGGGAAGGCCCTGAAAGCCTCTTAAGGATCGTTTCTGGACCATTGACTCAGATTCGGTTTGCGGCGAAACTGTCCGGTTCTAAAGGTCTCCAGGGAACCGGCCAGGCCGGGTCGCCAAGCTTGCATCCCCTGGCTCAACTCCTTCTACGTCAATAGCTAAAGAGATTCCGCACCATGGCAAAAATACTGCTGGTTGAAGACAACGAATTGAACCGCGACATGCTGAAGCGCCGTCTCGAGCGCCGTGGACATGAGATCTCCATCGCGGTCGATGGCGCCGAAGGCGTCGAAAAAGCGACCAATGAAAAGCCCGACCTCATCCTGATGGACCTGAACCTCCCGATCCTCGACGGCTGGGA
>DCKY01000142.1 GCA_002320775.1 Planctomycetes bacterium UBA1662 | reverse complement strand
ACGCCCTGGACAAACGCGGCGGTGACCAGGGCATCTGCGGCGTTCCCCCCATCGGTAAGGACACGAGCGCCCTCGTAGGCCGCTTCCGCCTGGGGGGCGGCCACGAGACCCCGACCTGGTTGTATCTGTTCAGCTTTCATGTCGGCCGATTATACGCACCAGGTCGGCTGATGGTACTCGCTACTTTTTGAAGCGGGTCGAGCCCTCTGAATAGAGACCTTTTTCCGTCCAGCTCGTATAGCTGGCGGAGGTTCCCATGAGGTTCAGGAGGGCGTTCAGAGCTCTCATTGCTTCAGGCGGGACAGCATCGCCAGCGGGCGAGAATTGCAGAGCCTGCTCGATCATTTCCATATAGCTGGCGGCGACCGAGGAGCTCTGGTAGGCGAGCCCGGTGACCTGCGCCGGAAGCTTGCCGAGAGCCTCCTTGAACTCGGCATTGTCAGCCAGTCCTGGAGAGTCCTTGCCGATCCTGCGGATCACCTTCTGGACGTTCTCCGGCTCTGATCCGAAGATGATCATCTTGTCGGAGATACAGACGGCCGGCTGCGGTCCGGAGAACCCGTCTCCCATGACAAAGACGTCGCGGCCCATGTACTTTTTCGGTTCGAATGCGCCGCCGGACATCTCGATGGCCTTGTTCACGAGCTTCTTCCAGGGGGCATCGTTGGAGAGCTCGAGGACGATCGTCATGTCGCCAAGCGGATTTTCAATACCGCCGGACTGCCCCGATCCGAAATAGTGCAGACGGTTTCCGATGCTGCTGAGCAGAGAGGAGAGCTTGAAGCCCATCTCCGCCTCGAACATCTCCTCGACATTGGCCTCGGCGCCCTGCAGGGCGGCGAAGGACTGGACGAGGTTGAGCATCATCTTTACGGATTTGGTGATCGCCTCGGCATTGAGGCCGGAGACGTTGTAGGTGCCCGCGTCTCCGGGGACGATGGAGGGAGGCGAAGCGGCGAAGGGCTTGCTCTTGAACCAGCCCAGCATGCCGTCAGAGGCTCCATTGTTGTGGACAAAGCTCTTGGAGCGGATTCCATTCTCTTCCAGAGCGATTGCCATTCCGAAGTTGTTGAGGGAGGTTCCGAAGAGCACCTTCTCAACGGTCTGCCAGAGGAAGACAAAGGGGTTGCCCTCCATGGCGCCGTTGACGGCCTTCAGGATGGGCTTCATGTTCATGAAGAAGCTGGCGTGGTTTCCCTTGCCCAGTCGCCCCGCGGTTTCCTTGAAGCCGGGATCGTTTTCAAGGGAGTCTTCAGGATTCGCCTCCGAGAGCTTGACGATGGTCTGCTCGAGGAATTTCCTGCTGAAGGCAAGGAAGAACTTCGAGCCCTTCTCGCCTATGTAGATCCTCTCGGGGCCACCCTCCGCACCCTCGGGGGGGCTCAGGGTGGTAATCTTGCCGCCGTGGAAGTCCTCGGTCTTGACTCCGGCTCCCTCGCGGACGGCCAGGGCCATCAGGGAGAGGATGTTCTTCTTGAACTTCTCGCGCCCACCGAGGGCGTCGACGCCCATCAGAAGCGGCATCGACTCGGAATCCAGTTCGGGCTCCTCCATGTTCATCAGGGCCTCTCCAAGGCTCTTGATGACCTTCGAGATGTCGCCTACGGCGAGGACGGCCTCACCCTTTACGGCGCCCAGCATCTCGATCGGATCGATCTGGGTTTCGGCGATGACGGTCTGCCTGGCTTCCTCGAGGCTCTGTTCGGCCTGGTCGAGGAGCTCGGTGAATTCCTGTTTGTCCTTCAGCTTGTAGATCGGGGAGTTCTTGAAGTCCCGGACGATGCTGGCAAGGCTCGGAGCGTGCAGAACGAGTGTCGTATTCTTCGGAAGAGTCTTGAGAATGGATGGTCCAACAACGACCGTCTGTTTGTCCTGGGCTATCGTCCAGGCACTCAGTCCGACCATGATGGCGATGAGGGGAAGTAACAAGCGTTTCAGCATTTTCAGATTCCTTTCGTATTGGGCTTTCACTAATAACCTGGTTCGGATCCCGAAGCCTCACGCTTCGCGACCCTCTTATTTCTTCTTTTTGGCCTTTTGTTTCTTTGGAGGCGGCTTCAGATAGCGGAAACCCGTATTGGGGTTGTCCTTGTCAAAGGCGAAGGCCTCCCTGTTTCTGAGAAAATCCTTAACATACTGTATCGGTATGGCAAAGCCAAGCGACTCGCCACCCATGATCTTTGAGCTGGTGACACCGATGACCTCTCCACGGTTGTTGAAGAGAGGGCCGCCGCTATTGCCGGGATTGATGGCCGCCGTGGTCTGGATCGACAGCTTGCCGCCAAGGGCGCGACTGCGGTTGCTGACGATTCCATCCGAAACCGTGCGGTCGAGGCCCAGCGGATTTCCGATGGCGAAGACCGGATCGCCGATCTTGACTCGGTTGTAGTCTCCCAGGTAGGTTTCTCGAAGGGGTACCTTTTCAGGGTTTTCGATCTTGAGTAGAGCGAGGTCAAAGAAAGGGTTGAAGGCGACGATTCGGACATCGCTGACCTTTTCCTTACGCAGGCCCTTCTTTTCCTTTACGTAGATCATCAGTGAGATATCCCGTTCCTGTTCGATGACGTGGTAGTTGGTCACCACGTAGCCTTCTTTCCGGTTGATGATGAAGCCGGAGCCGGACTTGCTGAGGCAGAGAACCTGGACGACTCCCTCGGCGACCGCCCTGGCTTTTTCTTCGATGGTTCCGGAGTCAAGCCTGCGGGTGAAGAAGATGGAGTCGGCTTGCGGGCCGGCTTTGTTGCCGGCCTTCCCGGCCGCGGGGTCGGCACTCTCCGCCTGCGCCGTGATGATATCGATCGAGGCGCGCGGGATGCGGAGTATGGTATAGCCGACATCGAGGAAGATATCCGTGTCGGTCCTCTTGATAACCTTCCCCTGCAGGGAGTTTCCGCTTCGCAGCTGGATTTTTTCCCAGCCGGCCGTGGAGGAGTCCTGGGCCGGGAGGCTGCCGGCGGCGAGGGCCAGCAGGAGGAAGGATAAGATGGTTGTTTTGAGAGTGTTCATTCGCGGAAACCTTTCAATAGATACCGCCCTGGAGGTAGAGCAGGATCCTGTCGTGAATCAGCAGGAGCAGGTCCGCTGCATCGTCTCCATCGATGTCGTCGACGAGCATCTGCTTCGGGCCGAAGTTGGTACCTCTTCGTGAATAGGATTTTTCCTCGAAGATGCCGAAGCTCAGGGCCTGCTTCAACGACCGGCCCTCGCCCTTCTTTTCTTCTTCACTCGAGTTGGTCAGGAAGAGCAGGTTGTAGCGCGGCGCTGTCGAGATGATGACATCGGCGCGGCCATTGGAGTCGAGGTCTCCGATCGAGAGGTTCTGGGGACGCCCGAGGTCCTTGTCTTCCACCGTGTAGGTGAACTGTTCGACGAAGCCCGACTGCGTTTTTTTCGCGTAGAAGACCGCTGTCTGGGTTTTTCCGAAGAGTATGAGATCATCGCGTTCGTCGCCGTCAAGGTCGCGCGCGTCGAGGCGAACGAATTCCAGCCTGGGGAGTTTTATCTGCTCGGTGATCGAGTAGGTTCCATCGGAAGATTTCTGGAGAATCTCCAGGGAGTTGACCGAGGAGTCGATCAGGACGATCTCGTCGGTTCCATCCCCATCGAGGTCCATGGGCGTGCCGGCCTTGAGTTTGGCCTCGGAGCTGCGGCCGCTGTGCTGGTCAAGAACCTTGAGCCGGTTCTCCTTGTCGAGCTCGAGAATGCGGACGTAGCTTCCCGCGGTGACCATCAGGCGCGCTCTCTCCTTCCCGCTGGCCACGGTCAGGGCGGCAGGCTGGAGCTTCGCGAGCTGTCCCTGTCCGAAGTCGGCCTGCTGGCTGAGGTTCTTGAAGACGGGGCCAGCGCCATCTTTTCCTTTGAGGTCTTCCTGGAGAAAGAAGATCGGATCCTGGTATGGAATGAAGGTGATCAGGTCTGTGGCGCCATCGCCGTTTCCGTCGAAGAGAGCCAGCCTGTTTGGCGATGAACCCTTGGATGGAATCGCAAGGGACGCATCCTCCCTGACCTTGCCGCCGCCCAGGAGCGAGAGAATCCGAAGCTGGTATTTCCCGTTTTTTTCCCGCTGCACGACCCATGCGCGCTGGCCATCGTTTTTTGTCAACGGGGCGACCGAGAGCAGGACAGGTTCCGCGGGCAGGGGCCAGGTCTCCGGGATCGCGAGTCGCTTGCCGTTCCAGGAGCTCACGCCGATGGCCTTTTCCTTGGCACTGCTGACGACGATCTCCGCGTGACCATCACCGTCGACATCCATGCTCGCCAGGCTGTTGACCTCGGCGAGGGTGGGGTAGGAGGCTGAGCTGGAGAGCACGCCGTCAGCGCTCTGGAAGGTCACCTCCAGTTGGGCTGTTTCAGGGTAGCTCACGACCAGATCGGGTCTTCCGTCCCGGTTCACGTCGCTGATGATCTGTTTACGCTTGGCGCTGTCGCCGCTCTTTCTAAGCGCCAGGAGACTGGGACTGCCGAGACCGCCCGGAACCTCCTTGTCCTGCCAGCGGTAGGCCTTGATTCTCCGGGTGTTGCCCTGGATCGTGTAGAGCAGGGGAGTATTGTTCTCAGTATGCAGGGTCCAGGCCTGCAGGGCCAGCAGCCGGCTGGCGATGAGGGGGGCGAAGCCGTTGCCGCGCTGGATGCGTGTGAGGACCGGCTCTTCTGAGGAAGGACTGAAGTAGACCAGGTCAACCTTTCCATCGGAGTTGAGGTCGCGCAGCTTGAGAGATGTGATGCCTTCCCGGGCATTGTTCAGGACCATCGGTTGCCCCAGGCCTCCGCTCTCCTGCTGGTAGAAGAGGTAGGTCTTCAGGGCGCCGAGGAGAACAAGGTCCATCTTTCCGTTCGCGTCGAGATCGGCGACCTGCAATGCAGAGGTCGATCGGGCGCCATCGCGGATGGGATAGCGTTTTCGTTTCGCGCCCCAGGCCTCTGCCTGGTAGACGATCTCAAGCTCCGGAGGGTCGCAGTAGTAGGCCAGGTCAGGTTTTCCATCGCCGTTGAAATCCCCAACCGCCAGGGAATTGACCTTCTTGTCGGTATAGAACTTTTCCACTCGGAAGCGTGAATCGGAGGCTACCGTGTTGCGCGGAGGCGGCTTTTCGCCATCTTTTTTCTTCTTACCGTCCTGGTAGAACAGCTGGATGGTGCCCTCGGTATTGTTAGCTACGACGAGATCCCTGCGGCCATCGCTGTCCAGGTCCGCGACAGTAAGTCCGAGCGCAGCTCCCTCTACCTTGAAAATCTCGAGGCCCTCAAATCCGAAGGAGGCTTCTTTCAGCGGCTCATTGGAGAACGCCTCTCCCATCGAGACGGTCAGGAGGAGGCTGAGTGAAAGACTGAGAATACTGTTCGAGGTCATGACAAATAATCTGGATTCAGGGGGCTATCTTCCGAGGCATAAGTTGAACTGGTCACGCACTTAGCTGAGGCGGAGGTTAGAGGCCAAGTATACGAAAATAACTCCATCCAAGCTCCCGCCCCAAGGATGTTTTATAGGGTTCGTAAATATTTCAGACAAGTGACATCTGTTTCATCCGACACAATCCGACAAAGCCGGATGATTTCGCCGATGAGCTCCGTTCGATTTGATGAGATGCGTCCGGTCAGTGCTATCCTGTCAGGGTTGCTTGTCGCGGCAGAATCTCCACAACCGGGGAGCCGGGGCTGGTGTTTTTGAGGCTATCAGTGAGGTCTTCCAGGCATGATCGTTGGATGCGGAGAATGGGGCTTTCGAAATGTGGCCATGGAGGAACACTTCCGGATTTCCCGGAGATTCGGATTCAAGTTTCTCGAGTTCGGGATCGGCGGAGGTCAACCCGGCCGGCTTCCTGAGGAGCCGACCGAGGCTGATGTCGCGGAGTTCAGGGCGCTTGGCGAGCGCTATGGTATCAACACTCCCTTCTGCTGTATCGAAAATGACTTCACCCTGGCCTGCGGCGATGAACATGACGCGATGGTGGCGAAGGTGCTAGGCCAGGTTCGTTCGGCCAGCGCCTGCGGTGCCACCCATGTCAGGCTGTTTGCCGGTTTCACGCCGGCGGCCGCTATGACCGAGGAGATCTGGGGGCGTGTTTTCGCTGCCTTTGAGAGCTGCGAGGGCCTCTGCTCGGAGCTGGGTATCCAGATCGCCATCGAGACCCACGGAGCCCTCGAGTTCCAGGAGGACGGAAGCGCGGTTCATATCAACAGCATCTCCACGGATCGAGAGTGTCTTGCTCGCCTGCTGGAACATCTTCCTTCCGGGGTGGGCTTCAACTACGACCCGGGAAACATCAGGGCGGTTTCTCCCGGGGATCAGAGATACTGCCTCGATCTCCTGAATGAGCGTATCAACTACTGTCATTTGAAAGACTGGCATCAGAGGGGAGAGGGCTGGGTCGCCTGCGCTATCGGCGATGATGCGCTCGATTACGGTCCCCTGTTCGAAGAGATGATCTTCGAGGGCGTGTACCTGATCGAGTACGAACCTCTTGAAGATTCCGAGGACGGAATCCAGAGGAGCCTGGATTATCTCGGAAAGGTCTCGCCTGGTTTTACGCTTGGATGACCAACGGCCTATGGGGCCGGTTTTTCTTCACAGTCTTCGCCAGCCGCCTCGTTTTTTTCATCTTCTTCATCGCCAGCGAGCTTCTTTTCCTCTTTTTTTTCCTCCAACGCCCTCTTGATCTCGGTGCGGTAGCGCCGGGTCTTGTAGATGGCGTACAGCACGATGATGGTGACCAGGCCGACGACCACCAGCAGGACGATAGGCTTGTACTCTTCAAAAAGCTCCAGGGCTTTTTCCAGGGCGGCCTCGGGTGTCTCTCCCGGAGCCAGAGTCTTGGCTGCCCACCAGCCGAAGAGAACGGAGGTTGGGCCGGAGATGAGAGCTCCCAGCAGGTCGAGAAAGATGAACTTGGTCCAGCGCATTCCATGTTGGCCGGCGTAGCCGTACACACCGATTCGTACGCCGGCGAGGAAGCGCGCGAAGAAAACGGCCTTGTTGCCATGTTTTTCAAATTGTCGGTGCACCTTCTTATTGTTGATCGCCCGGATGAACCAGCTGTCGGGGAAGCTCTGTCCCAGCTTTCGTCCGGTGAAGAAGATGATGGAGTCGCCGATGAGTATTGCCGCTACGCAGACCGTTGAGGCTGGCAAGAAATGGGCGGATTCTGAGAAGTAGACCACGACACCGCTGCCGATCAGCGTGACCTCTTCGGGAATCGGCAGGCCTATGCCGCAGAGAAAGAGAATTCCGAACATGGCGTAGTACTGGTAGTCATTAAGCCATTCGATGAGTTCGGTGGGTTCGAGGAAGGCAAGCATCTGTTTCTCAGTCCAAGACGACTTTCTGTATGCGGGGGGGAAGATAACCCAAGCTCATGAAAAAACCAATCCTGGCCTGGGATACGCCGAACAATCAAAGGCGACTTGAGGGAACACTCAGAAGAGCGTTCCTACAGATGGGCTGAGGTCGAGATCGGCTGGTACTCCCGGGAAGTGGTCCCTGATGAAATCACCCTGGATATCACGGGTCTTCTTTGAAAGCTGCTCCTGTAAAGTCTCGCTACATTTTTCGCACATGATGATCAGAGGCAATAGCAGGGAGAGTTCCCTGCAGGCGCCGATGACGGTGAAATTATCAAAGAGAGCCTTTGGGTAGCCGCAGAAGTGGCAGTGGTCAGGTTCCTCCGTTGGCGTGAAGTTGCAGAGCATGAAGCCTTTCATGGTCTCCATCGATTCACTGGACATCTCCCTGGACAGGTCTTCTCCGCAGGCCTGGCAGATCGCTGTCTCGAAGATCACCTCTTTGTCGCGGTAGACCTTCTGGACCTCGTAGAGGCCGAGGTGCTCGAGCTCCTTATCACAGATGGTGCATTTCCTGAAAGGTCCCTCCTCAGTGAAGGAATGCAATTCTTCAGGAATTCCCGCATCACGGTCTTCGTTTGTTTCCTCGGGTAACACCAGGATGGAACTCCACGGAACGCGGCCCTGTCAGGTTGGTTTGGGCTCCGCCAGATTGATAAAAAAGTCAGCTCACCTAAAAAGGCCGGATGTTGACAAATTGCCCCCACGGAAAAACCCGCTGACGGTAGAATGCAAGCCGTATAGTCGAGACTCCTGAAGTGGAACAAGCCGCGCTTCAGGAGGCTTTTTGGAATTGTAGAATCAAGCGTGAATCTCGGCAAAGTCTTTCTCGAAGGTATAGATATTTGAACACCTCTGCTCGTTTTATCGGGGTCGCTGCCCTCCTTTTCATCCTTGCCGCCGTCGTCAGCTGCAATCCGCGTCCTGCTGTAGAACCATCCGAAGGTCTTCGTCTGATGGGCAAGGGAGTCGGCCTGCTGGAACAGTACGATTATTCGGGTGCCTATGAGATCTTCACCGGGCTCTGTGAGAGCTTTCCCGGCTGGGAGGCAGCCTGGACCAATCGCGGCATCGCCGGGCTCAATCTCCAGGATGAGGCAAAGTGCGTACCCCATATGAAAAAAGTGCTCGAGCTGAATCCAGGCAATTGCCATGCGTTGCTGGTCCTTGGCATCCAGTACGAACACCTGCAGAGAACTGACGAGGCGCTCGAGCTCTTCAGGAAGGTGGTGGAGATCGATCCTGACGATCCGCATGGGCACTATTACGTTGGCACGATCCTGTCGGACCGGGATGACAAGGAGGGCGCCGTGCGCCATCTCCGCCGGGCTCTCCAGCTGCAGCCATCTTTCGCCTCAGCGTGGTACCGAATGGCGAACCTCCATCGCAGGGATGAAAAAGATCTGCGGATCGGCATGCTGAACGAGTTCAAGCGTCTGAAGAAGGCGGGTGCGGGCATCCTGGTCGGACATAAATATGGCGAGGGCGGTAAGTACAGCCTCGCCATCAGGAATTCTCTGCCGCCGGGTTATAGTGCGCCGACTGGTGCGGAGCCCTCGGAGCTGGTGATCGGTTCCGCTCGCGGGGTCGCCGAGGCCTTGAAGATAGCCCCTGCTCCATCCGGAAGCCGGGCGGCCGCCATGGCGGTTGGCGATCTCGATGGAGATGGCTCGCTTGAGCTGGCTCTCTGCGGCGTCCCGGGAGCCGAAGGAGGTGAGCCGGCCATCGCACTCTACGGTTATTCCGCTGACGGGGATTACAGCCTGCGCAGAAGACTTCCCCTCGCAGGGAGTCTCTGCTGCCTGGCCGATCTAGATGGAGATACCGATCTCGACCTCGTCGCGGCCGGAGACGGCTCTCTCAGCTTCATGATCAACGATGGCAAGGGCGGCCTCTCCATGGCTGATATCAAGGTCAAGACTGAGCAGGAGGGGGGCTTCCCTGTCCGTCTCTACGCGCTCGATGTCGATAGTGACTGGGACCTCGACATCATCTGCCTGCGCCAGTGGAAGGATGCCGCCGGCAAGATCTCCTCCAGGATCCAGCTGCTCAACAACGACCGCGACGACCCTGCCGGGTTCGGGGGCTTCAGTGACATCAGCGCCGATTGCGGTCTCGAGCAGTTCGATTTTTCTGCTTCCGAGCTCGCGGTGGTTGATCTTGATGGCGATGTCGATCTGGATCTCGTCGTATTTGACGGCCAGGGAGCGGCCCTGAGGGTTTTCTCGAATCATCGCGCCTGGAAGTTCTCCGAGGTGGAGCAGGTTGCCGGGGCAGCTCCGAGGGGGGTCGTAAGTGTCACCTCGGGAGATCTTGATGGAGATGGAGATGAAGATCTCGTCGCCTTTTGCGGCGACCGTCTCCAGCTCCTGCGCAATGACGGCCAGTTGAAGCTCAGCCAGGATGAAGATTTTTCGGCCCGCTATGGTTCGCTGGGAGGGACCGGCGGCGCGCTTTTTGATTTCGATGGCGACATGGCTCCCGAGCTCCTGGTAGCGGATGCGAGCTTGACGGAAGACGCTGGAGGGGCGGCGCTGGTTTCCCCGGGAGAGAGCGTGAGGCGCTTCGATCTCTCGCGCGAGGCTGCCGGGGGCGCTGTGAGCGTCCTTGCGGCGGCCATGGGCATCAACGGGGGGCTCGAACTGATCGTAGCCGGTACGGCCGGGGGAGTGAGCTCTCATTCCCTCGAGCTTCCAGGCACCTGGATCGCTCTTGAGCTCACCGGTCCGCTACGCGAGGAGGTAAAGCCTGATGCTGAACGGTCGAATCCAGCCGCCCTGGGAGCGAGTATCGAGGTGCGATCCGGAACCCGAGTGGCGCGGGCGCAGCTCAACAGCGGCACCGGCGGCACGGCTCGCTCGGCTGCGCGTTTCTTCTGCGGTCTCGCGGGCGGGTCTGCCGCTGACACGGTTCGAATCCTCTGGCCCGATGGTATTCTTCAGAGCGAGCTCGGCCTGGTTTCAGGCCGGATCCACGAGCTCAAGGAGAAGGAACGCAAGCCTACATCCTGTCCGATGCTTTTCAGCTGGAACGGCGAGTCCTTCGAATTCGTGGCGGATTTTCTCGGTGTCGGCGGGCTTGGGTATTTCGAGGCTCCCGGGCGCTACAGCACGCCGGATCCGACCGAGATGCTGTGGATTCCCAGGCTCGAGCCACGGGAGAACGGGGAGAACGGCGCCTCTTACGAGCTGCGGGTGCTCGAGCCTCTTGAGGAGTGCACCTATCTTGACAGCGCTGCTCTCGTGGCTGTGGATCATCCGGAGGGTACGACAGTCCTGCCCAACGAAATGTTCGCCATTCTCGGTCCGGCTCCGGGCTACGGGCTGCTGTCCTTCGAGGAGAAGCTCAGGCCGGTGAAGGCTGTAGACCAGGA
>DCKY01000246.1:9185-10962 GCA_002320775.1 Planctomycetes bacterium UBA1662 | reverse complement strand
ACCTTGGCTCTGAATAAGAGCCTTTCCTGAATTATGCCTGGTCCGGTCCCGCCTCTTGCACCCTGCAAAGCGGGGCCGGCACCTCCTTCCTTCAACCCGGCCACGCATTTTGCACACGTTATGCGCGGCCGGATATTTTTTTAGCTCGACCGAAACCGGGATTCAGTCCGAACCCGACAGGTCCAATTCCCGGATCCAGATATTCCTGTAGGCGACCTTCTGCCTGTCGCCGTGGTCCTGGATCGAGATCGGTCCCTTCTCGAGAGCCTTCCTGTACTTGGCCAGTCTCCTCCAGGCCGTCTCACCAAAGCTCTCGGTGTTGTGCTGCACCAGGACCCCGTTGTGGAGAACAGTAAAACGTCCCGGCTCCGACATCTTACCGTCCTTGAACCGGGGGCGCCGGAATACGATATCGTAGACCTGCCATTCACCGGGCTTGCGGCAAGCGTTCACAAGAGGAGGATGCTGCCCATAGATCGAGGCGGCGGACCCATCGGCGTAGGTCGAGTTCTTATGTGAATCCATGATCTGCACCTCGTAGAGACCCATAAAGAAGATTCCACTGTTGCCCCGTGCCTGCGAAACTCCGCGAGGCTCGGCAGGCGCCCTCCACTCGATATGGAACTGGCAGTCCCCGAACTCTTTCTTTGTCCGGATGTTGCCGGTGTGGTTGAGCTCAGCATAGCCGTCTTTCACCGTCCAGGCGGCGGGCTTGCCATTGCCCTTGGTCCACTGAGACAGATCTTTGCCGTCAAAGAGCACGATCGCATCCGAAGGCGCGGAACCGACCGGCCCCGCCTGCGTGACCACCGCGGGTTTCGGACGCTTCAGGTCATGGACCAGCCATTTCGACTTGTACTGTTTCGGCAGCCCCTTATGCCAATTGGGTCCCTCCTGCGCCTCCGCCCAGGGATAGACCGACCAGCTGACAACTAAAACTGCCACCAGGCAGAAAACAACAAAAGACAGGAAGCGGGCTCTCTTAGCCATGACATTCATCTCCATTGATGTGGTTCAGGAAACTATCAACCTGACAAGTTAACAACAAACTCGGCAAAATGCCTCATCAAGTCGAAGGCAAGAGACGCGCCCAGCAGCGCGCCCAGGACACGAGAGAACATTCGCATGAACACAGCTCGACCATGACCTGGCGGGGGCCGCAAAAGGCCCCGGCAGAATCACCAGCCACCAGCTCCCGCCAGGGTCAATATCGTCCCAGGAAGCCCTTGCGCTTCTTCGGCAGCTCAAACCTGATTCGATGCTTTACTGTCGCTCCCACCGCGACACCATCCTGCTCCGCGGGATGCCATCTCCATTTCCTTACAGTCTCGACCACCACCCGCTCCACCGCCCCGGCCACCTTCGGATCAACTCCTTCTCCACCGCACCCCTCAAGAACGCGAACCTCCCCGACCGCCCCGTCGACCAGGACCTCGATCTCCAGAAGAATCGACCTTCCATCAAACTCCCTGCGAGGCTTTCGGCCTCGCTGCGGATACGTCGGCGGCTTGTTTACATGGTTATCCAGCTCCCGAGGCTCTGTGCGAACCCCGACCCTGGGAAGAGAGGCCGGAACAGGCTGAACATCCGACGGGTCCTTGATCCGGACAACGGCGGGTACCTTCTCAACGGGCAGTTCAGCAACTTCCTTAACGGGTTTTTTGACGGGTTCCTTAACGGGCACAACCGGTTCTTCAACAGACTCCTGAACCACCTCCGCTGGGACCTCAACAGGTTCCTCCACCACCTTGGCGGGTTCTTCGACGGGTTCTTCCAC
>DCKY01000246.1:1888-8832 GCA_002320775.1 Planctomycetes bacterium UBA1662 | reverse complement strand
CACCACCTCGATGGGCTCTTCGACAGGTTCCTCTTCGGGCTCTTCGATGGGTTCCTCGACGGGCTTCTCTGGAATCAGTGTGAGCGCTACGCTCATCTCGCCAACAACGAGATCCACAACCGGGGGCTTGAACATCGGCCCGGTCCAGGCATAAAGAACCACGGCATGGAGAGCGACTGAGAAGCCGACGATAAAAGAGAAGCCCTTATTTTCCATCAGGTGCCTTCCTGTCCTCCTCAGGAGACTGGGCCAGGTCGAATTCCTTGGCCCCCGCCTTCCTCGCGGCCTCCATCACCTTCGAAAAAACACCGTAGGTAGAGCCCTTGTCTCCACGGAACACAACCCGGCCGGAGCGCGACTTTTCAAGCTCCGCCTTCAGAACAGATTCGAGCCTGTCAAGAGACACGGTAGACTGGTTGACAAAGAGTCTCCCATCCCCCCCCGCCGTCACAACAATGGAGTCGTTCTGGGTCGTCCCCTCTGAGATGGCTGACTCAGGGAGATCGATGCGGACCTTGGGGCTGGCGAAAGTAGAGCTCAACATGAAAAAAATCAGCAGCTGAAGAACACAGTCGATCAGCGGACTCATATCTAAGATGGAAGCTTTGCGTTTCTTGCGCCGGAAGATCATGCGACTACTCCGCCCCGCTGCCTACGGGTTCCTCCAGCCTTTCCTTGCGCCTACGGATCGCGGCGGCCGTTTTCTTTCCAAGCCACTGGTCGAGATAGGCGACAATATAGCTCATCCTTCGGGCCATGCGATCCACGCGGCTCTCAAAGAACTGCAGCAACAGGAAAGATGGAATCGCCACACAAAGCCCGAAGACCGTGGTGAGCAAGGCCGCCCAGATTCCTTCAGCAAGATCACCCGGCTGGACTTGCCCGCCGCTGACTTCGATCTGGTGAAAGGCGGAAACCAAGCCTATGACCGTCCCGAGAAGACCGATGAGGGTTGAGACCTGCGCTATAGTCGCCAATCCCCGAAGACGTTTCTCCGCCGCCTCCAACGCCAGTCCACCCTCACGTTCGACGACCGTGGACCGAAGCTCATCACCTGAGCGTAAATTGGAAAGATAGGCTTCAGCGGTTCGCGCGATGGGGTTATCGCTCGATCGACAGAGGTTCAAAGCTTCGGAAAGTTTACCGTTCCGAATCAGCTTCTCCAGTTTGTCCACGAACGACCTAAAACGCAGCCGCAGCCGGAAATGCGCCAGCCCACGATCGATCGCCAGCGCCAGAGCGGCGATGGAACAGCACAGCAGCGGCCACATGATAAAGCCGCCTTTTGCCAGCAAATCACCCAGGGAGTAATCCCAGAACATTTCGGTTACTTTCCAGTTCGTTTCAAACTCGGTTAAGGCTATGCAGAACGAAAGTTCTACATACCAAACTTTTACTAGTCTACATTAACTTTTCAACAAGAAAAGCCCCCTGAACAAAAAACGCTTAGCTATTTAGCTGGAAGTCTTTTAAGGCCGATATGACTTTTTCGGACCCTTGCTAACTGGATTACGCTTTACTATGGCTCTAACTATCCAGCCCCCTGCGGCGACACGTTCATAAACTCTTAAACTAAAAAGACTTCAAAGAAATCAAGCTGTCGCTTCACGATCCGGATGAAGTTATCCCGCCGCCTACTCCCCCCTCCTGACAGCTATCCCTTCTTCTACGGCTGGGTCATCCTGGC
Organism: Planctomycetes bacterium UBA1662; assembly: GCA_002320775.1. GTDB lineage: Bacteria > Planctomycetota > UBA8108 > UBA8108 > UBA8108 > UBA8108. The sequence continues at coordinate 7,145 of DCKY01000246.1, read as the reverse complement.
TGTCGCCACCATTGGCACCATCATGAGCATCCCCGGCCAGACAATGGGAGTGAGTGTTTTCACCGACCATTTGATCCAGGCGACCGAACTCGATCGTAACGATCTCGCCCTCACCTATATGATCGGCACCATCGCAAGCGCCCTCCTGCTGCCCTTCGCTGGAATCTTCTACGATCGCCATGGAGCCCGCAAGATGATCGTTGTCGCGAGTTCCTGCATGGTACTCACTCTCTGGTACCTCGCATCTGTCCGGGAAATCATCGGCGGCGCGGCTGAAATATTTTCCGTGCCGCCGAGCCAGCCGGCCCGGGGCCAGGTAGCCTTTGTGGTTCTCTCCAGCGGCTTCCTGCTGGTGAGATTCTGGGGGCAGGGAGTCCTCACTATGATCTCCAGGGCCATGCTGGGGAAATGGTTCGACAAACACCGGGGACTGGTCTCTGGAATCAGCGGCATCTTCGTATCGGCCTCCTTCGCAAGCGCTCCCCGCTTCCTGCACTGGATGATCGTTGACATCGGCTGGAGCGAAACCTGGAGATGCCTGGCCCTGGCCAACATCGGACTTCTTGTCATCGGCTGGATCTTCTACAGAGACAACCCTGAAGAATGCGGCCTGCGAATGGACGGTTCCCGGAAACACGACAGAGACCCCGCGACAGGAGAAGATGACCATGATGAAATAAATGCAACCCTCGGCGAAGCTCTCTCCTCCCGCGCATTCTGGATCCCGAACCTCAGCCTGGCCCTGTGGGGCCTTGCCCTCACCGGGCTCACCTTCCATATCGTCTCGATCGGCAGCAAGGCGAATCTCCCCGAGAACGAAACCCTCCAGCTGTTTCTCTACATGGCCCCGGTCAGTATCTTCGCCAACATCCTCGGCGGCTGGGCCATCGGCCGAGTCAGGATCAGGTTTCTATTCTTCTCACTGATGCTGGCACTAATCATCGCCAGCGCCGCGATGATGCACCTGGAATCCGGAACAGGACGCTTACTGACGATCGTCTGCATCGGCACATCCGGCGGCCTCTTTTCCATCCTCCTGGTGGTGATCTGGCCCCGCTTCTTCGGGCGCAAGCACCTCGGAAAAATCTCCAGCATCAACATGATGACCATGACGAGCGCAAGCGCACTCGGCCCCTGGCTCTTCGCCCAGAGCGAAAAGAATACCGGATCCTACGATGCCGCCTTTGTCGGTTGCGCGGCAACCGCGGCCCTGCTGTTGCTTGCCGCGCTGATGCTTAAAAACCCCGCAGAAGGAGCCTGCGCCGACACGAAACCCGGATGACGCTAAAGAAGACTCTTCAAGACAGCCTCTCCTCTTGCGAGCCTCCCCAGTTTTTCGTTTCTACTTGCTTGAACTATCGTCTTTGTTGAGCGAAACTCCCAACCTGATCGGGCTGCCCACCAGACAGCCCTGTGATTTGACCCTGCGAGGATTTGATGCCCACCACCACCACGGCCCCTGCGACGAGAAGCGGATTCGGGTCCACATCCAGGCAAGACAATTGGTGGGTCACACCGTTGCTGACCTTCCTCGGATTGTCCAGCTTCATTGTCTATTCAACCTGGGCGGCCTTCCAGGCAGCGGATTATTTCAGCAACGTCAACGGCGCTGACTATCTCTCGCCTTTTTATTCTCCCGTCCTCTGGGACGCCAAGGACAGCATCACAGGCAAAAGCCTTGAGTCAGGACACGCTCTCTTCGGCCCCCAACCGTCCTGGTGGCCAGGCTTCCTGCCCTTCTCTCCAGCCTTCCTGATTCTCTGGGCTCCCGCCGGGTTCCGAATGACCTGCTACTACTACCGGGGCGCGTACTACAAAGCCTTCTGGGCGGATCCGCCATCGTGCGCGGTAGGCGAGCCGCGGAAAAGCTATCTCGGAGAGAACTCCCTGCCTCTGATCATCCAGAACATCCACCGTTACTTCCTCTATGTCGCGATCTGTTTCCTCTTCTTCCTCTCCTACGATGCCTACCGCGCCATGTGGTTCACCAACGAGACCGGCGAGGCAACCTTTGGGATCGGGGTGGGCACCATCGTTCTCTCTCTCAATGTCTTCTTCCTTAGCGGCTACACGCTTGGCTGCCACTCCCTGCGCCACCTGATCGGCGGCTTCATGAATCACTTCTCGAAAGCCCCGATCCGAAACAAGTGCTATAACTGCGTCTCCGGCCTCAACAAGCGGCATATGCTCTGGGCCTGGTGCAGCCTCTTCTGGGTCGGCTTTACCGACGTCTACGTACGCTTCCTCGCTGAACACCTCGATTTCAGAATACTCTGATGGATTCCTACAAAACATTTGATTACGACGTTCTCGTTATTGGGGCCGGCGGCGCTGGCCTCAGAGCATCCATCGAAGCCTCAGGGTGTGGAGCCAGCGTCGGCCTGGTCTGCAAATCCCTTCTCGGCAAGGCCCATACCGTCATGGCCGAGGGCGGCATCGCCGCGGCGCTCTCCAATGTAGATGGACGAGACGACTGGCGCACCCACTTCGCCGACACCATGAGGGGCGGACAATACGTCAACAACTACCGCATGGCTGAACTCCACGCGCAGGAGGCCCCCGACAGGGTCCGCGAGCTCGAAGCCTGGGGAGCGGTCTTTGATCGAACCAAGGACCAGAAGATCCTGCAGAGAAATTTCGGTGGGCACAAATACCCTCGCCTAGCACACGTCGGCGACCGAACCGGCCTCGAGATGATCCGTACTCTCCAGGACCATGGCATCCACCAGGGAATCGATGTCCACATGGAATGCACCATTATCCGCCTGCTCAAGGATGGAGACCGGATCGCGGGAGCTTTTGGTTACGACCGAGAGCGCGGCAAGTTCCGCCTGTTCAACGCCAGGGCCGTCGTACTGGCCACCGGCGGCTACGGACGCGCCTACAAGATTACCAGCAACAGCTGGGAATATACCGGCGATGGCCATTCCCTGGCCTACGACGCCGGCGCAGATCTGATCGACATGGAGTACCTGCAGTTTCACCCCACCGGCATGGTCTGGCCGCCCAGCGTTCGCGGAATCCTGGTCACCGAAGGAGTGCGCGGCGAGGGCGGCGTCTTGCGAAACAGTGAGGGTGAGCGCTTCATGTTCCAGGACATCCCGGACCTCTACAAGAACCAGACCGCCGACAACCCCGAAGAGGGCTGGATCTACACCCAGGGAGACAAGGAGGCCCGCAGGCCACCCGAACTGCTCACACGAGACCATGTGGCCCGCTGCATCGTCCGCGAGGTGAAGGAAGGCCGAGGCAGTCCCCATGGAGGCGTCTTCCTCGACATCTCCTGGATAAAAGAAAAAATAGAAAACGCGCCCGAGCATATCCGGCGCAAACTGCCGAGCATGTACCACCAGTTTAAAGAGCTCGCCAACCTGGATATCACCGAGGAGCCCATGGAGGTCGGTCCGACCACCCACTACGCGATGGGCGGCATCCGGGTCGACGGAGACACTCAGATGTCGTCCGTTCCGGGACTCTTCGCAGCCGGTGAATGCGCCGGGGGGATGCATGGAGCCAACCGGCTTGGCGGCAACTCACTTTCAGACCTGCTGGTATTCGGCAAAAGGGCGGGCGAATACGCGGCCTCTTTCGCGAAAGAAAATGACGGGGCGACTGTAAACGAAACCGCTGTTGCCGATACGATCAAGTGGGCGCTGGAACCCATCGAACGCCAGGAAGCCGCTGGCAGCGCGAGCGAGAGCCCCTACCAGATCCAATACGACCTGCAGGACACGATGCAGGAACTCGTAGGCATTGTCCGCAACCAGGCGGAGATGGACGAAGCCGTAGAGAAGATCGCCGCGCTCAAACAAAGAGCGGACCAGGCTGTTGCTCCCGGAAACCGTGAATACAACCCGGGCTGGCATACAGCCCTCGACCTGCACAACCTGCTCACCGTCAGCGAGGCTGTCGCCAAGACCGCCGCCCAGCGCAAAGAAAGCCGCGGAGCCCACTTCCGAGAGGACTACCCGGAAAAGAGTGAGGATTGGGGAGGCAACTCCCTCGTCGTCCGCAAAGGCGGCGACGGGGAAATGGAGATCACCAGGGAGCCTGTCATGGAGGTTCCCGCGGAACTCCAGGAGATTATCGAGGAGAACAGGTAATGAGCACCGCGACCTTCAAAATCTGGCGGGGAGATGCCAAGGGCGGCGAGTTCAGGGATTACGAAACCGAGATCACAGATGGAATGGTGGTCCTTGACGCGATCCACCAGATCCAGGCCGAGTCAGCCAATGACCTCGCCGTGCGCTGGAACTGCAAGGCAGGTAAATGCGGCTCCTGTTCCGCTGAAGTCAACGGGATGCCCAAGCTGATGTGCATGACCCGCATGGACACCATCGATGTCGACAAGCCGGTAACCGTCGAACCCATCAAGGCCTTCCCAACAACAAAGGACCTGGTGACCGATGTGAGCTGGAACTTCGAGGTCAAAAAGAAGATCAAGAAATTCAAACCGCGGCCCCCGGATGCCGAAGACGGAACCTGGAGGGTCGCGCAGGAAGATGTAGACCGGGTGCAGGAATTCCGCAAATGTATCGAGTGCTTCCTCTGCCAGGATGTCTGCCACGTGCTGCGGGACCATCAGAAAACAGAAGAGTTCATCGGCCCGAGGTTCCTGGTCTATGCCGCAGCGCTCGACATGCACCCTCTCGACACCGAGGACAGGCTCGAGGATCTCAAGGATAAGCACGGCATCGGCTTCTGCAACATCACCAAGTGCTGCACCCACGTCTGCCCTGAGCATATCACGATCACCGACAACGCGATCATCCCGCTCAAGGAACGGGTCGCCGACCGCTTCTACGACCCGGTGATGAGAATCCTGCGAGCTCTCTTCGGAAAGAAGAAAGCCGCTAAGCCGCCTGCAGCCGAAGCCGGCGCCCACGAATCCACAAAGGTGGAATAGCCCCTATTTCCCGGCAGCCCCGGCCAGGCTCACACAGACGATCTCCTCGTCGTTGCGCACAAAAACACATTTCTGTGCGAAGGCCGGATGGGACCAGACGACCTTACGGCGCTGTACACGGCGCGTGCCCTCGATCAGCTGGGCGCGGCTCAACTCCTCGTATCCCTTGCTCGACAGCCTGGCGATGATTAATTCGCCCTGCTCATTGAAAATAAAGTACCGGTCTTCATGCCTGGTGATAAAGGCATTCCACCAGCGCCCCTGCCCGGTAGCCTCCATGGTCTTCCAGACCCGCTGACCGGTAGCAGCCTCCAGGCACCGGAACTCTCCGTAGCTGCACACCCCGAAAAT
>DCKY01000246.1:0-1488 GCA_002320775.1 Planctomycetes bacterium UBA1662 | reverse complement strand
TCGCTCTTTCCCTTCCACAACAGCGTAGCTGAAGGCTTTGCCGCATCGAGCGCCATCATCATGGACCCGTTATAGAAGGATGACACCAGCAGCCTCTTTGACTCGGGATCGTAAATAGGGGTGGGGATCGTCAACCCGAAGTTCACCTTGAATTCCTGCCGCCAGTATTCCTTGCCTGTCTCCGGATCCAGGGCAGCAAGCTTCGTTGGCGTCCAGGCAATCAGCTGGCGCACCCCTCCCGCCTTGTAGATCACCGGTGGGGCATACCCGGGATCAGTGTCCTCGAGTCCGCGCCAGATTTCCTTGCCTGTGTCCTTGTTGAAGGCAACGTAACAGGCGCCCGGTTTCCCTCCGACCAGCACAATGAGCTTCTCCCCATCCACCAGGGGTGGCGAACTGTAGCCCCAGGTATTGAGCTTGGCCCCGAAATCCTTGACGCACTGTCGCGACCAGAGAACCTTTCCACTGCCGGCATCGAGGCAGAGCAGATCGCCCATAGCACCCAGGCAGTAGACCTTGCCACCGGAGACGGTAGGGGTCGTCCTGGGACCATAGGGGTAGCTGATCGTGTAATTAGAGGGATAGCTGTGTTTCCAGACAACCTTTCCACTCACCGCATCAAGACAGAGTATTCTCTCGCTGCCGTTGACACGCTTCTTGTCGAAGGGATTGTCGGGGTTGGCCTCTCCATCCCCCAGGACCCTGTCCATCAGGTAGACTCGCCCGCCGGCCACAGCCGGGCCGGCGTATCCCATCCCCACCTTGGCCCGCCAGAGATAGGACAACTTTTCAGGCAGGCGCTCCAGGATACCTTTTTCCCTCCAGACCCCATCTCGCGCCGGCCCCCTCCACTGGGGCCAATCATCGGCCTGGAGAAAACCCGCACCGAATTGGACCAGGAGAAAAAATGCAGCGCACAAGTTTTTAGTCATATTCATCACCCTGCTGGCAGGACCAGGTTTCTATCTAATTGGTAATACAAATTTAATGCGATGTCTGATGAGAGTTTTTACTGCGACCCCATCCAGTTTGCCCGGGTGCCATCGCCATTTCCGGACCGCCTCGACAACCGACTTGTCTACTCCCCTGGCTACTCTACGATCGATTCCCGCACCCTTGCAGCCTTCAATAAGCTTAATTTTCCCGACTGTCCCATTGGCCAATACCTCGATTTCCAGAAGAACCGACTGGCCATCAAACTCCTTGCGGTCAATCAATCCCTTACGGGGATAAGGAGGTGGCTTGTTGACGTCACCCTCCAGCTCCCGGGGCTGGGTACGGACTCCGCCTCCGCGAGGAGCCTCCGACCCCAGGGGGGCGTATCGATAATAAACCTCAAGGCAGAGTATGCTCAACACCGTCGAATAAAGGCGCCCCGCCTGCTCCGCCCGCTTCCCTCGTGGATCCCAGCTTCCATAAGCTGTTCCATGCTCCCTGCCAACCTGGTGCTCAAGAAGCACATCTGTCAGGCGCTCATTCCAGATCCGC
>DCKY01000001.1:1934-2938 GCA_002320775.1 Planctomycetes bacterium UBA1662 | reverse complement strand
GTGTAGGTCTGCAGCAGGCGGCTGACGATGATGTCGGCGTGAGAGTTGTGGCGGTACTCGGTGACGATGGCGGCGACCTTCGGCCGGGGTTTCGCGGCGGCCTTCTTCTGCAGGCGGATTCGTGCGACTCCGTAGACACTGAAGGAAGGGATCCGGAAGCTGATTTCCCGGTTCTCAGCGGCATGCGGGAGAGGGCTCGGCTTGTCGGCCTCGGGGCTGAGGAACTCCACCCGGCTAACGGTGAATCCTTCTGGAATCACGACCCGGGCGGCGATCTCTTTTGTCGCGATGGGCTTCTCGTCCTTGATGGTGCCGTTGGGGTTGCCGCCTTCGCCGCGCTCGGCTCGGTTATAGTTGACGAAATGCACCGTCAGCTCATCGAGGAGGGCCGGGCGGCTGGCGGAGACGCGAACCGTTGCCGGGGCATCGAAGCGACTGCGCTTCGCAGGCAGGGCCTTTTGCAGGGATGCGGCAGAGACCTTCGCGTCCCCTGGATCGACAACCAGTGCGTACTTCTTGCGGACAGCGGGCGTGGCCATATCGTCGGGAAGAATGTCGAAGAGCACGTGTTCATCGAGGAGCTTACCGCCGAGCTGTTTGAAGCGGTCGCGCGGAGCGAGATCCCCGGCGTGCACCGCGCTGCGGGGGAAGATCAGCAGTGCCTCGGCGTGCGAGGTGTTGTCATGGTAGAGATCGTTATATTGGTGGAGGAAGCCGTAATAGGAGGTGATGACCTTGCGCGCCTCGGGATCCTTCACCCGGGTGTAGAAGCCCATCGGGGCGCCGCCGTTGGCNNGACGAAATGGACCGTCAGCTCATCCAGGAGGGCCGGGCGACTGGCGGAGACGCGAACTGTCGCCGGGGCATCGAAGCGGCTGCGTCCCGCGGGCAGGGCCTTTTGCAGGGAGGCGGCAGAGACCTTCGTGTCGCCTGGATCCACAACCAGCGCGTACTTTTCGCGGACGGCGGGCGTGGCCATGTCGTCGGGAAGGATGTCGAAGAGC
>DCKY01000001.1:0-1719 GCA_002320775.1 Planctomycetes bacterium UBA1662 | reverse complement strand
GCCCATCGGGGCGCCGCCGTTGGCCGCGAGTTCGGCGATCGAGGCCCTGATTCGTATGCTCTCGTATTTTCCGAGGGTGTAGGTCTTGTCGCCGGAGGCGCCGCGGATATAGCGCGCCTGCAGGGTTCCCTCTCCGAGGAAGCCATCCTTCAGCCGGGTGAAGTTCGCTGAGCCGCCGAGGCTGTACCAGAGATAGTCCTCATCGCTTGACCAGAGCTCGCCCGGGAGCATGCACTTCTCATCCCCGTCAATCTGGGAGAAGTCTCCGATGTGGTTCCACTGGGCGAGGACCAGGTCGGGCTTCAGGCCGCGGCCGAACTTGACGAAGACATCGTCGAAGGCCTGCTTATTGCTGACCTGGGAGAAGCGCAAAGCTTCTCGTTTCAGAAGGGTAGAGGTCTTCGGAGAATGCCAGGAGCCGATCTCTTCAAAGGTGTGTTTTTCGAGATCGGCTATCCCGAAGTTTTTCGCCAGCTCCTGTTGATCGTAGCGTCCGGCAAGGTGGCTCTTGAATCCGGAGACGCAGTGTGTGCAATGACAGTCATGGCGGTAGAAGTAGTTGATGACAAAACCATCCACATCCCTGCGGATGGCGAAGCGGACCCACGCCTTGAGTACCGCTCTCCAGTGGGGGTTTCTCAGGCAGCCCCAGTATTCCTTCATGCCTCCGATGCTGTAGCCCTTGTTCGAGATCAGGCTTCCATCACGGTTTCTCTCAAGCAGCTCGGTGGGATCTTTTACCGGCTTGGGGCCGAGCTCGGCTTCGTCCCATTGATCATTGTAGAACTTGAAGAATCCCCGGGGGCCCTTTTCGGAATCGGGGTCGCCGACGAGGAAGATGACATTGAAGTGTCCAAGGGGCTTGATTCCGAGCTTGTGGATCTCGCCGTAGAGGTTCTTCTGCCACTGGGAGCATTCACGGTGCCCCTGCACCGGGAAGTGAGCCGGATAACCCTTACCGTGGGGGGTGGCGGAGAGACTCCAGAAGTGCGCGCCCCAGAAGCCGACCTGGGCAACCTCGGGCTTGACCTCCCTGAGGAACTTGAGGTAACCATCACTGCTGTATTCATCCCAATGAGCGGTGAGGCGGGTGAAGGAGAAGGGTGTCTTGAGGAGGGGAGCGTCCTGTCCTTTGAGAGGATTACCTCCAGCGTATACGGCCAGGCAGAGACATCCGATGAAGTAAATCCGTCGCATAGCTCCGGTCCCTCCAGCGTTGTTGGTTGCATCTCAGTCGTTTTTTTCCAGGGTCAAACCCGGACCTGAGTATACAGCAGCGTTGCGAAAAGGTGTTGCTCTATGCGATTACAGACACCTGGCTCGCCGTGAAAACTGACTCAGGAGAACAGGGGCAGCGGCTCGCCATCGGCGATGGGGAAGGGGCGGCCGAGGCGGTCGTGGATGTGCGTATCAGGGGGAATGCCGAGCGCATCGTAGATCGTCGCGTGCAGCTCGGCGGGTCCGCAGGCCTTGTGGATCGGCTTGGAGGAGATCTTGTCAGACTTTCCGTAGACCTGTCCGCCCTGGACTCCACCGCCGGCGAAGGCGACCGAGTAAGAGCTCGGGTAGTGGTCCCGTCCGCCGTTGTTACTGATCTTTGGCGTTCTGCCGAACTCGGTGAGGAAGACGACCAGGGTCTCATCGAGCAGGCCGCGTTCGTCGAGATCGGCCAGGAGGGCCGAGGCGCTGCCGTCGAAGACCGGCAGCATGGTGTTCTTG
>DCKY01000169.1:3881-7574 GCA_002320775.1 Planctomycetes bacterium UBA1662 | reverse complement strand
CCCCGCAGTCGGCTTCTTGGGGTTTTTCCCCCGCGTCTTGCTGCCCTCTTTCTTGCCGCGCGAACGGCCTCGGCCAGCGTGGACGCCAACGGGCGGAGCGGGCCCTGCCTTGGTGGCCGTAGGGGGCTGGGGACCCTTCTTCGTTCCATCAATTCCCCCGGTAAAGGGTATCCCCTCGGGCTTGGCAAAGAGAGCGTCCTTGAGATTCTGATTGTACTGGATGTCGGTATATTGACGCTGCGTGTCCAGGTCTCCATCGACATGGATCTCAACCTTGAGCGGGAACTTGAGCGCGTGGTTAGACTTGTCCTTGAACTTGATCGGACGGTAGAGCTTGTAGAATTGCTCCTTTTTGACGGTCTGCTTTCCGGATGTATCGAACCACTCCTTCTTCACCAGCAGGGCCGTCTTCTTCGAAAAGAAATAGCGGATCTTCTGACGGCCGGTGAAATCGGCCACCTCGACAATATCGGCAGCATCATCATCTACCAGGCCCTGACCGATCATCTTCAGCCCGTAACCATCTTCCTTCCAGTGGAGGAAGAAATCATCAACCTGTTTGTCCCAGACGAAAACACTGAGCGTTCGACCTTCCAGGGGCGAAACGGTACCGAGCATTTTCACCCATCCCTCCTGCAACTCACCGTTGTAGACCTGGGTAAAGGCCAGCGGGGCATCCTTGATCTTGAAGCCCTTGATCTCCCACTCCTCGCGATACTTGTGACCGCGCTTGAGATAAAGAGCGATGACAGCCTCTGTTTCACCGGTAGCCGAATACTTGATATTGCGGAATTTGGCCATCCGGTCTTTCACCAGGGCCAGCACATCCTTGCCGCCAATCGCTTCAAGATAGCGAGCGACAACCTCTTCGGCCGCCTGGTCGCTTTTCTGACCAAAGACCTTCTTTTCATCCTGAGACTTCAGGTCAACCTTCTTAAAGAGGTCTTCGACCTGCTTGGTCTTCTTATTCGCGCCTTCCTGAGTCCATAGAACTGGCGTCACACAGAAAGCGCTCACCAGGAGCGCCCCGCAAAAGAGATTGCCTGTTAGCCTGGACATTCTCGTCTTCTCCAAATGGTTTAATAATCAAATGTTCGCACTCAGGAGTACTGGTACCCCATCCCCGGCGACATTCGTACCGACTTCCACGGATCCGGACCCCTGACACTGACGACACTGCATTCGTTTCAGCGCTGCCGGCCCTGTCGATCCCTTCTAATTGTATATAACCCGGACACTTGTATCATCAGGGCCTTTCATTGGCAACTTGAAAGGTCGACCTGAAAAAACCCGGCTCAGCCGTTTTTTTCTTCCTCGGGAAGCCTGGTTTGCGGGTTGTAACCCATTTTCTTCCAAGCTTTTGCGGGTACGGGAGAGCCTTCATGAACAAATCCGAGACCCTCGTTATCAAGCCAACGGCGGATGGTCCCAAGCGGCAAAAACAAGCCCATGTGAGGAACCAGGCGGGGCTTTGCTTTGCCGTAGGTATAGATCATGCTGAAAATTCCGATGAGGTTGCAATCCGGAACAGAATAAACTCCGCCGCCGGAATTACCGAAATAGGTCGGCGCGTTGATCATCCAGAATGTCTCTCCATCGACCTCCTTGTCGACAGCTGTAATCTGCCCCATCGTAGCGACCGGATTGCTTCCAAGAGGACAGCCTACGGCACAAGCCTGTGAGAAAATATCCAGTTCTCCAAGAAGGGCGTCGTCTTGCAGGTGAGCGCAGCCCGGCAGCCGGATTTCAGTCCCGAGGGAAAGCAGGGCAATGTCCTTGGCCTTGTCATAAGCGATAAGCCGGGCTGTGAGCGCTCCGGTCTCTTGATCCGCCCCCGGGGAAAAAAGCTTCACCGCATCGATCTCTCTCTCAAGCCTGTTGCCCAGCACCTCGGCCACCACATGAAAAGCCGTCAGGGCGAGATTGCAGTAGCGCTCCGGTGAAGCGCCTTCCGCAAATGGACCTGAGTAGACAACCACCGCGCTGCCGACTGTCCCATTACCGCGCAACTGAACGGTAGGCTGGATCATCAGCCGCTTGCCGCGCTCGGAAGGAATTTCCGTCTGCTGACCGGCAGTTCCCAGCCGAACAGCGTTCTCCCGGGCCAGGGTCTTCACCGCCGCAACATCGGCCAACGAAGACCTCAACCGAGAGTCGCGCGCATCTAGCTCGGCCTGGAAATCTGCCCGCTCAGCTGCCAGGACTCTTGAGGCGATATCGAGATCTCCCATCCTCTGCTCGATTCTCCGTTGAGACTCATCGATGCGGCGCAGGAGCCCTTCCAGAATGACTTGCCTGCGATGCTCCTGTCTCGAGTCTTCCAGGTGCTCTGTCGCTCTCTCGGCCACCCCACGGCTCACCCTCTGTGAATGAACGACCACGAGCGCCAGCAATACCAGCAAGGCCAGCATCCTGGTTCGCCCGTATCGTGATCGTTCTCGCAAATTATCAGCAGCCATTGCTCACACCGTCATTCTTTACCTGAAGAGCCCCCTCTTCAAAAGAATACGATGAGCCTCTACCCCACAGCAAACAGGGCCAGCGGAGCGCGGAGAATACCGGAAGTTGAACCGCGTGAAAACCGCCGACTCAGGGATTTTCCGGCTTTTCGGAACCTTCCGCCTTGCCCTGCGCGGGCTCCTCGCCGGCTGGAGTCTTGGATGCCGCAGCGGCGCCTTCGGCCGCATTCTCCTGTTTACCCTTAACGGGCTTATTCTTGCCGAGACAAATCCATATCAATCGGCCCGGAACAACCTCTACCCGCCCCACCTTCCTTCTTCCGATGAACTCCCGAACGGATTCCAGGGCGAGCGCCCTCGATTCGAGCTTCTTTGGATCAAGTTCAACCGATTCGGTAAGCCGGTCAACCATCTGGCCATTCACGAATACCGCATGTTCCCGCTCCGGAGGCTCAACAAGCTCCTTGCTGTACTCGGGCCAGGGACTGTCATCGATCGTATCCTCATTGCCCATGCGCTCCCAGAGCTCAAAAGCCAGGTGAGGAGCGAAGGGCTTGAGCACAACGAGAAATGTCTTCAGGGTGCTCGTATCAACCTCCTCCAGGGTGGTCTTTGGAGATGCCAGGAAATTGACAAACTCCCGGAGCGCGCTGATGGCCGTATGGAACTTGAGCTCCTCCAGTCTTTTCGATACATCGAAAATCAATCGATGCTTGGCGACGAGAACATTTCGCGAAACGAATCGCCCCTGTCCTATCCGCCCGCAGACCGCTCGCCAGATCTTCTCCAGAAAACGCCTGACCTTGTAGAGGCTGTCATCATCAAAGCTGGCACTGTTATCCGCTGGGCCGAGGCAAAGCAGCTGAATACGGAGCGCATCGGCTCCAAACTTTCCCAGCAGTTCCATGGAAGAGGCCGCCAGGGTCTCGGAGCCCTGGTCCTCGGGGGCGTCTTTCGAATCGAAAGAGAGAGTCCCGACCTGGCAAAAACTTCTGAATGGCTCAAAAGAAGGAATGTGACGATTCATATAGAGGAACTTGGTTATGCACCGGATACCGATGAGCTCTTTCGGAGACACTCGGGCTCCGGAAAAGACCACGTCAACCGGAAGGGTCTTGTCGAGACCTTTGCTTGAAAACGGCTTCAAACGCTCCCTGGACGGCGTTTGTTCTTCAGGCTCTTCCTCTTGCGAAGCTTCCACTTCATCCTCATTTTCAGTCTCAGATTCGGACTC
>DCKY01000169.1:631-3565 GCA_002320775.1 Planctomycetes bacterium UBA1662 | reverse complement strand
CTCAGATTCGGACTCGGATTCGGACTCATCCGACGAACCCGGAAGCCCATCGGTCTCCTCCTGCGAAGCAGGTTCTACTTCTTCCTCGGCCTTCGCCTCAGCAGGGAGCTCGGAAGATTCGGGTAGATTCGCATCCTCTGCCGGCTCGTGCTGTTCATTCTCCAGCTCTTCTTCCCCCGGCTCAACCTCTCCGGCAGCATCAGCTTTCACGCCCTCGCTGCCGCCTTCCTGCTCTTGCGCGGCTTCAGCCGAATCCTCCTCGGCCGACCCGGAAACATTTTCAGAGCCGTCAAGCTCGGATGCCTCCGCCGGAGCCGGAGCCTCCTGGGAAGCAACAGGAACCTCCGTTGAGGGCTCCGCCGCAGCATCTTCCGCTTCAACCGGAACCTCCTCCTGAAACTCCACATCGACGCCGGGCTTGTCAAAATCTTCCCTGAGACCCTCGACAGCGCCACCCAACTCCGGCAGAGCAACCTGCAGATAACTCAGCGCGCGGCCCAGCCATGGCAGCAGGCTGCGCGAGTCTCTCTGGACGGCCTGGTCCCCACGCTGAATTTTCTGGGTCGAATAATCAGCCCCGTCGCTGGTCTTGCAGGAGGCAAGGGTCCGCTCACCCGAACGAAGCGCCTCTAAATCCAGAGGTGGACAATGCAGGGGAAGTTCTTCGGAATCCGCGCCCTGCACCTCGGCCCCATGGTACAGCGGAACAGGAGGACTCCAGGCTCCCGACCCGGAGACCAGCAGGTCTCTCAGAGAATAGCGTGTCATCTTGCTGCAGACCCCCCGCCTTGAGAGCTGCTTGATAATCCGTTCACGAGCCCGCAATGGCTTCATTCCGCTGCAGGGACCAGAGTTGGTCAGCTTGCCATCGCCTTCATAGGCCTCGACAAGCAATCCCTCGTGATCAAAGCTCGCCGTGCTGGAATGAATCACCTCGCGAATGCGCAGCTTCACTCTCTTGGCGAATTCGAATTGTTTTCTATCGTGAGCGGGAATTCCGAGAACGACTCCATCTGAATAGGCGTTGAGCGCCAGAGGCGAGATCAGGACAGGCACCTTCTCCAGGTTGATCGGATTCAAGACAAAGCCCCCCGTCCTGACACCGGAGCCCTGGGACTCATCTCCATTTTTGTAACGCTTCTGGTAGGCCTCGACATCTTCGACGTAATCCGGGTCGGTGATGAAATCAATGATTTCATGTCCGGGAGCGACAAGCACAAAGGTCAGTCCATACAACGCCTCCAGCTTGGAGGTAAATACCCCCAGGTGCCGATACTCATTCCTGAAGGGCTGCGAGAAGGCCAGCTCGAGCTCGATCCCCCTCCTACGCCCTATCAGAGCCTTCTGCTCCTTACGCAAATTCGCCGGCCATCTCGACTTGTCGACATCAGCGAAGAGCTTCTCGGCAAAAGGAACGATATCCAGGAACCATTGGGGCAACTCCGCCTCGGCCGACACCTCCGGGGCTTCCCCTTCCTCCTTATCAACTTCGCCTGCGACTGCTGGTTGCTCATCCTCAGCAACGGAACGAAGATGTCTCGAATTCAGCAGCTCGAGAAAGAGCCACTGCGTGAAGCGGTAATAGGCAGGGTCCGATGTCCTCGCGACTCCAGCTCCGGGATTCGAATGCGGATCCGCCTGGATCGCCAGGGCTCTCTCGATGGATTCAAGGCGTCCAAGATCTTCACTGAGGAATTCCTCCGGAAGCTTTCCCTCTTCGATGGCCTGGCCCAGGGCTCCTTCGTGAAATCCGTCGAGCACTCTACCAATGCGAACATCCTGTCCCTTGAGACGCTGGAATCTCGAGTAGACATCGGCAAGCGCCATGCAGCGCAGATCAGTCCAGGTCAGGCCGCCGGGAGCAAATGGCCATTGCAGCACCAGACTTCCAGACGAATCTCCCGACATTTGCGGGGCATCAGCCTGCTCAATAGCTTCAGACCAGGCCTTCTGCCATTTTTCCTCAATACTTGTTATCTCATACGGTTGGATCGCCATTCGGGCGAAGATAAGTCGCCTACAGGCAAGTTTCAACGCAAAAGCAACCCGGACACCTGACCAGCGACCTGAAAGACAGGGGGCTCCACTGAAAACAATCTTGACACCCATCCAAGTGATCTAGATATTAGGGCCTTCTCGTGATACCTCCTGGGGTATCATCGGGGAGTAAATAAAGACCATCCGGGGGATTAGCTCAGTTGGGAGAGCGCAGCACTGGCAGTGCTGAGGTCACGGGTTCAAGTCCCGTATCCTCCACCAGTACACAGCTTAGAGAGCGGCGGAAAGACCTTCCAGCCGCTCTCTTTTTTGATGGGGAGATCGGGTTTGACGCCTGCTACCCTGTAACTTGCTTCATCTGATTGAACTCAATCCTTGGAAATAGCGACTTGGGAGACACGATATGACTCAACGAATCAGCCGCCGCGACATGCTTCGCAACACGACAATGGCCGGGCTTGGAGCCTGGGTGTCTGGTGTCACCTCGGCCAGCTTCGGCTCCCTTCCAAGCGAGAAGCTCAATATCGCCTGCATCGGAATTGGCGGACGCGGACGGGCCAACCTGAACGCGCTGGGCAATCAGAACATCGTCGCTCTCTGCGATGTAGATGACAGCCGAGCCGGGAACGCCTACGCCAAGTTTTCCAAGGCGAAAAAGTTCTACGATTTCCGCAAGATGTTCGATGCGATGTCCAAGGACATCGACGCGGTCTCCGTCAGCACCCCGGACCATGCCCACTTCCACCCTTCCGTTGCGGCACTGCAGCTTGGCAAGCATCTCTACTGCGAGAAGCCGATGGCTCACTCGGTTGAGGAGGTCAGAATCATGACCGACCTTGCCCGCAAACAGAAGGTCGCCACCCAGCTCGGCGTCCAGCGTCACACGATCGGAAACGTCCACCGGGTTGTTGAGCTCATCCAGAAAAAAGCCATCGG
>DCKY01000169.1:0-290 GCA_002320775.1 Planctomycetes bacterium UBA1662 | reverse complement strand
GAGTGTCACTCCTGGGTAGGAGGAAGCAGAGGAATGCCCGGCCTGCCCAAGGGTACCCCGCCGGTTCCTGATCATCTCAAGTGGGATCTCTGGCTTGGACCCGCCAGGGAGCGCCCCTACAGCCCCGCCTATGCGCCCTACAACTGGCGCTTCTGGTGGGACTTCGGAACGGGCGAGACCGGCAACTGGGGCTGCCACATCCTGGACATCCCCTACTGGGCTCTGGGCCTGAAACACCCCACCCGGGTGGAGGCCTCCGGGCCGAAGGTTGATGGCGACCGCACCCCGAA
>DCKY01000007.1 GCA_002320775.1 Planctomycetes bacterium UBA1662 | reverse complement strand
CTCTGCATGAATGAGTTTGTATATGTCGATTGACCAATAAGCTGGTGATCATGATTCAACCTGGAAGGTCTACCTGATGCATGAACGACAAATGACGACAGCTGCTTCGCGGCGCGAATTCCTCGCGAAGGCGGGGCTTGGCTGCGGCGCGCTGGCCCTGACAGATCTCCTTCACAGCGAGGGAATCGTTGGCGCGGAACAGAGCAACCCTCTCGCCGAACGCCAGCCTCACTTCAAGCCCAGGGCGAAGGCCGTGATCTGGTTGTTCCAGACCGGGAGCCCCTCCCAGGTTGACACCTTTGATTACAAGCCCGAGCTCATCAAGCGTAGCGGCACCCAACTGGCTGGAGCGGATCCGAAGACCGGATTTTTCACCACCAGTGGTAAATGCCTGAAGTCGCCCTTCAAATGGAAGAGGCATGGTCAGTCCGGCGCCTATGTCACCGAGATCCTGCCGAATATCGCCAGGCATGCGGATGACATCTCCTTCGTCTACTCGTGCTATTCGAGGTCGAACAACCATACGCCGGCGATGCTCGAGCTGAACGGCGGAATGATTCGCCAGGGCTTTCCGAGCATGGGCTCCTGGTTGAGCTACGGTCTCGGCAGCTCAAATTCCAACCTCCCGGCCTTCGTCGTCATGCATGGAACCAAGCCTCGCGGAGCTGATCCGATCTGGTCGGCCGGGTTCCTTCCCTCGGTCTACCAGGCGACCTCGCTCGATTCCCGAGGAGCCCGGCCGATTGATAACCTCGAGCTTCCCGGGGAGATCTCCAAGGCGCAGCAGCGCTCGCTGCTCGATGAGCTCAACGCGGCCAACAGGAAACATGCCGAGAAGCGGCCCTTTGACCGTGATCTCAACGCGCGGCTCGAGTCCTTCGAGCTGGCCTATCGTATGCAGGCGGCGGCTCCGGAGGCCTTCGATGTCAGCAATGAGCCGAAGCAGATCCAGGAGATGTACGGTCTCAACCGCAAGGAGTCGAAGGACTACGGCCGCCAGTGTCTTCTCGCTCGCCGCCTGGTCGAGCGTGGGGTCCGGTTTGTCCAGATCTTCGCGGCCTGTCCCAATACTCCCGGCGGGGCGGTGAGTGATGTTCCCTGGGATGGACACAATGATATTAATGGGAACCATCGCGCCTGCGCCGCGACAGTTGACCAACCCACCGGGGCCCTGCTCACAGATCTCAAGCAGCGCGGGCTGCTCGATGAGACCATCGTGATCTTCGGTGGTGAGTTTGGCCGCACATCTGATTCACAGGGCGCCAATGGCCGGGATCACAACCCCAATGCCTTCACCACCTGGTTCGCCGGTGGTGGATTCAAGGGGGGCGCTCAATACGGAGCGACCGATGAGTTCGGGTACAAGTCAGTTGAGAAACGCGTCAACGCCCATGACATCCATGCAACGCTCCTGCACCAGCTGGGGCTGGACCATACGAAGTTAACCTACCGTTTCAACGGACGTGATTTTCGCCTCACGGATGTCGAGGGCGATGTCATCCACGACATCCTGGCTTGAGGGATCGAGCCAGGCCTGGCAACCGCCCCTTCCGGGAGGCTGCTCTCACCGCAGGAACTCTCCCCGGAGGATTTGAACATTAAGCCCCGGCGGGTTACGGTGTCTCTTTCATTTCATTAACTAAACGGAGCCGGAATACCATGAAGCAACTGCAGATTCTTCTCGTCGCCTTGTTCCTCAGCAATGCGGTTTTTGCCGCTGAGGGAAAACACCTCTTCATTCTTTCCGGTCAATCGAACATGGGCGGCCTCAAACCGGAGGAGTCCTTCATCCCGACGGTTGA
The DNA here is from genome assembly GCA_002320775.1 of Planctomycetes bacterium UBA1662. Taxonomy (GTDB): domain Bacteria; phylum Planctomycetota; class UBA8108; order UBA8108; family UBA8108; genus UBA8108. The sequence goes on along the minus strand of DCKY01000007.1, from coordinate 1,782 downwards.
GAAGGAGTTCGGCAAGGAAAACGTCATCGTGGTCAAGGACGCCCACGGCGGTCAGCCGATCCGGCGCTGGTACAAGAAGTGGAAGTCGGCCAAGGGAGAGGCCTTCAAGGGCGCCGGGGATCTCTACGTCCGCCTGATGGGAAAGGTCAACGCCGCGATCAAGGGCCAGAAGATCCAGACGGTCAGCTTCTCCTGGATGCAGGGTGAGCGCGACGCGCGTGAGAAGCACTCGGCGGTCTATGCCGCCAGCCTGCAGGGCATCCTCGACCAGCTCGCCGCCGACCTGGGTCGTAAGGACATCAATTTCGTCATCGGCAGGCTCAGCGATTTCGATATGCAGAACAAGCGCTATCCTCACTGGACCGCCATTCGCAAGATCCAGGTGGATTTCGCCGATGCGAGCCCGCGGGGCGCCTGGGTGGACACCGATGACCTCAACGATGGGAAAAACCGCAGAGGCAAGGACATCAGCAACGACCTGCACTACTCAGCCAAGGGCTACGTCGAGTTCGGCCGCAGGCTTGCCGCCAGCTCGATTGCCTTGATCAAGGGCAAGAAGGGCACAGCCGGGGACAAGGGAGCCAAGGGCTCTGGCGGCGGCAAGGTGCTCTTTGAAGAGGACTTCGAGAAGGGACGTGATCGCTGGGAGGCCACCGACGAGACGAGCTGGACCCATCGCAAGGTCGACGGCAACCATGTGTTCGGAATCAATCGCCGCAGCAGTAAATACAATCCGAAGGTCCGCAGCCCGCACCACATCGCCCTGATCAAGGGTGTAGAGGTCGCCGATTTCGTGCTCACCTTCCGGGTGATGAGTACCAAGGACACCGGCGGTCATCGCGACTGCTGCATCTTCTTCAACTGGCAGGACCCGCAGAATTTTTACTACATTCACTGCGGCGCAAGCCCTGACCCCAGGAGCGGGCAGGTCATGATCGTCAAGAACGCACCGCGAACGCCGCTGACGAAGAACAAGAACAAGACGCCCTGGAAGAACGAGACCTGGCACCAGGTGAAGGTGGTGCGTGACTCGAGGAGCGGCAAGATCGAGATCTTCTTCGATGACATGAAGAAGCCTCACATGAGCGTCGTCGATAAGACCTTCGGCAAGGGGCGTATCGGGCTCGGCTCCTTTGACGACATGAACGACTTCGACGACATCAAGCTGGTCGAGCTCAAATGAAGCGTCTCTTTCTCGTTGTCCTTTTCTGCCTGGCGCCCCTCGGTTGCGCGTTCGCGCAGGACGCGGCTCGCGGCAAGAGCGTCGCCGGGAAAAACTGGCACCCGCTTTTTCCGAAGCTGGAGAAATTCGCTGAATCGAAGCTCCATCGCTATTCGGTGCCGAAGGAGACCGACGATGGCCTGCCGGTTTCCCCTGCCGGTCGGGAGGGGATCGACGTCAAGGCGCTCGTTCGCATGGTCAATGGAATCGACGCGGACAACGCCGCCTTTTTGAAGAAGGCGAAGGCCGGGGAGGCGATCACCAACAAGCAGGGCTGCATCGACAGCTTTCTCCTGGCGCGCAAGGGCAAGCTGGTCTTTGAGTCCTATTTCGCCGACTCGACCATCGACAAGCCGCACTTCACCATGTCGGTGACCAAGAGCATCGTCTCGCTCGGTATCGGAAAGGCCATCGAGCTCGGGGTGATCGGCAGCGACCAGGATCTCCTCGTCGACTACTTCCCCGCTCTCGACCGGTCGAAGCTGGTCGCCGGGGCGGACAAGATCCGAATCCGGGATCTTCTCTCCATGCGCTCCGGAATCCGGGTCGATGAAAAGAAG
>DCKY01000049.1 GCA_002320775.1 Planctomycetes bacterium UBA1662 | reverse complement strand
CCTGTCACTACGTGAGTCATCAAACTCTCCTCAAATCCAGGTCAATTCTGCCAGCCGGACAAGCTCAGTCATTGCTGCCTCAACTGCATTCCAATCTAGAAAGATTAAATACTACCCTACCCGCCTGATCAATATGCAACAGCGGTAAAAAGTTCCATCAAGAAGGCTGCCGATAATCCGGAAAGCCCTCTACCCGCCTCAGTCAAGAGCCTCAAAAACCCTCCTGATCGCTTGCTCTTCCCGCTCATCAAGGCAAACATCGAGCGCGACCGCATTCTCCTTTGCCTGCCGAGCGTTGCGGGCGCCGACGAGAGCGGCGGTAACTCCGGGCTGTGAAAGCACCCAGGCGACGGCCAGGTTGCCGAGGGTAACCCCCCTTTCTAGGCAGATCGGCTCAATCTCCGCCAGAGCCGCCAGGATCGCCTCCCTCCGGCCGGGCTGAAAATCCGGTAGCTTGGAGCGATGGTCACTCGGCGGGTATTCGTGTGTCGCGCTGATCTTCCCTGTCAGCAGGCCGCGCCCCATGGGGCTGTAGGGAATCACCCCGACCCCGTTCTCCCTGCACCAGGGAAGAATCCCATCCTCGATAGACCGGTCGAGAAGATTGTACTGCGGCTGGCAGCTCACGATAAACCCGGCCTCCCGAGCCGTCTCCAATTGTTCTACCGAGAGGTTGCAGGCGCCAAGGTGCCGGACCTTGCCTTCGTCCCTGAGCTTGACCATCTCGCCGAAGGCATCATCCAGCGAATGAAGCGGGTCCGGCCAGTGCACCTGGTAGAGATCGATGCAGTCGATCCCGAGCCGGCGAAGGCTCGCCTCGCACTCCTCGCGGATGCTGTCGGGTTTCAGGTTGTAGTAGATCGGCTGCTGGGAACCGTCCGGTCCATGGGAGACAAAGCGCAGCTCACCGTCATCTCGGTCCCAGCGCAGTCCACACTTGGTAAAGATGAGAACCTCTTCACGATGGCCGCGGATCGCCTTACCGACAAGCTCCTCGCTGCGGCCAAACCCGTAGACCGGAGCGGTGTCGATGGCCCTGATTCCGGCGGCAAGACTTGTCTCGACCGCCTGCAGGGAATCTTCTTCCGCCTGTCCTCCCCACATCCACCCGCCAAAGGCCCAGGCTCCCAGGATCACCCTGGTGGGCTCCAGGTCACTCTCTCCAAGTCGCATAGTCGTCATAGCAGGCGGACTCCAGGTTCCTGTTCAACCGCCTTTTCGACGGTGAGGGGTGATGGCACCAGCCGGAAGCGAGCGCAGGCCGGCCGAGTCCGAATTGTAGCGGATAAATCGGCCCTGAACAGGACCAGGAGTCCTGGTTTTTTGATATTGACCTGCCCCACATAAAAAAGGAAACTACCGATCAGATCGTCGCTTGGAGATGGCCTTCATTCGGCGAATTTACATCCATGAGATACTGATTCAAGGGGAGCCTTGCAGGAAAAATGAGCGAAGCTGCAGCAGCTACGCCTAACGATGTCAGCAAGCAGGTCCTGGGAGTTACCGATGGCAAGATGGCCATGTGGATCTTCCTCGGATCAGACGGCATGTCCTTCATGGGACTCATCGCGGCCTATATCGTCCTGCGGTTCAACAACATGGATACCTGGCCCTCGCCGGCTGAATACCTCGGAATCCAGCTGACCGCCTTCAACACCTTCATCCTCATCTGTAGCAGCGTCACCATGGTCAAGGCGTTTGAAGGAGCCCTTGCCAATGATGTCCCCAAGCTGAAGAAATACCTCCTTCTCACAATACTGGGAGGCACAGCCTTCCTGGGAATGCAGGTTTACGAATACTACCATTTCTTCGCCAACACCCACGGAATTGACGGAGCGAATCCTTTCCGGATATTCCTCAGCGGGATCTGGGAAGGAAAACTCATCGACGGCGCGTGGGTCTGGTCGCACTTAGAAGGGAGCACACTCTTCGGCTCCACCTTCTTCGTAATGACAGCCTTCCACGGCTGCCATGTTTTCAGCGGGGTGGTATACCTCTTCTTTATCTATATAGGCGTATGTAACGGTAGCTGGAATAAGAACCGGATCGAGATTGTCGGCCTCTACTGGCACTTTGTCGACCTGGTATGGATCGTCATCTTCACCATCGTCTACCTTGTCGAAACAGAGGTTCCGGCCTAACAACATGAGCGAAGACCACAAACATCCTAACTATATGCTGATCTGGGTAGTTCTGCTGGTGCTGACCGTTCTGGAGGTCGCGGTGGCTTTTTTCCCGCAGTGGTTCCCGGGCGGAGGTCTAGGGATCATCATCAGCACGATCGCCCTCCTCCTCGGGATGGCCTTCGTCAAGGCGGGCCTGGTCGCCTGGTACTTCATGCACCTGAAGTTCGAACAGAAGAACTTCGTCCTGATCGTCTCCTTCCCCCTGGTGCTGGCCTGCGTCCTCGTCATCCTGCTGTGGCCGGATGTAGCCAGCGCCTAGTCGATCCTCCTGCGCTGAGTGGACTTCCTGCAACAGCGGCTGGCCGACGCCTACCCCAGGAACTCGAAGCTGCCCTTTGTCAACAGCTTCGGAGGAACCAGCCAGCGAAGCTGCCCACAGCCGGGGGCGGCATCCTTCCAGGAATCGATAGCAAGGTCGACTCTTGCCAGCGCAGCGGTGGGGAAACGGACCATCGCGCCCGCGCCGGGCAGGGCGCAGCCGCACAGGAGGCGCACCATTTCCGAGGAGGTGGGTTCATGCCCCACAAGCATGAGCGATTTCCCATCACCTGTGAATTCATGAAGGAGATCGAAGACGGTGTGGGCCTCGGCCAGGTAGAGGCGCGGCTCAAAATCAACACGTGATTCCCACCCCCCAGCCTCGCTGGCGTGCCGCAGGGTCAGCTTCGCACGCGTCGCGGAAGAGCAGATCACGCTCTCAGGCAACTGCCCGGCCAGGCTGAGAAACCGCCCCATGGCCTCGGCTGCATCGACCCCCCTCGGTGTCAGAGCCCGCTCGTGATCGCTTTCATCCGCAGCCCCCCAGCCGGATTTCGCGTGTCTGAAGATCAGCAGGCGCTTCATGAAAGTCCTCAGCCTGTCTTCTTTACGAACGATCGCAGGTAGATAGCGAGACAGAGACCGGCGAGAAATGAAGCCGCCGCCCAGGCAGGCTCTCCATCGCGGCTCATCTTCAGCCAGGTGAAAAGAAAGGAGAAGGCTACCCCGAAGGAAATCAGCGTGATATGTACCCGGCGAAGCGCCGAGGACGGATAGGGCGTTTTTTCTTTCTGTCCGGGGTCACTGGCTGACATTTTCGAACCTCATTCGCGAATGGTCGCATATTTTGAGCTTTCTACGCAAGTAGACAGGGCGGAGCAAACCGGCAAAGTAGATTTTTTGATGTTCAACATCGTCCCTATACAATAATCTCAACAGCCGCGCCGAAGAGGGTGGGAACTCTTTTCGGAGGCTTTTACGGGGTGGTCCGCCACTTTATCGCAAACCGATTTTCAACCATCCAGACCGAGAGACCCAGATGAGAGAATTTGAATCGTTCAGGCCCCTTTACGACCCCACCGCCGTCCAGCCAATGCGGGATGAATTAACCCGGGTTGGAGTGGATGAACTCCGCACGAGTGAAGATGTCGACGCGACCCTTGGCAGCTCCGAAGGCACCGTCCTG
>DCKY01000240.1:21164-64679 GCA_002320775.1 Planctomycetes bacterium UBA1662 | reverse complement strand
CTGAAGCGGATGCCCGCCTCGCGCGCCACGGCCAGCAGGTGCAATACCGCGTTCGTCGAGCCGCCGGTGGCCATGACGCCGGCGACAGCGTTTTCCATCGCCTTGCGGGTGATGATCCGGCTCGGAGTGATTCCCTTCTTGAGCAGCTTCATCACCAGCTTGCCGGTCTCGATGGCGATCTTCTTCTTGCCGCGGTGCTCCGCGGGAACGTCGTTGAAGCCCATCGGCGAGACTCCGAGCATTTCGAAGGCCGTGGCCATCGTGTTGGCGGTGAACTGGCCGCCGCAGGCGCCGGCTCCGGGGCAGGCGTGGTTCTCGATGGCCTTGAGCTCCGCCTTGCTGATCTTGCCGGCGTTGTAGGCCCCGATTGCCTCGAAGGTGTCCTGGATGGTGAGGCGCTTCCCCTTGTACTCACCGTAATTGATCGAGCCTCCGTAGAGCATGACGCTCGGGATATCGAGCCGCGCCATCGCCATGACCATGGCGGGAATTGTCTTGTCGCAGCCGGAGATCGTTACCAGGGCGTCAAACATATGAGAGCGGGCCACCAGCTCAACGGAATCGGCGACCAGGTCGCGGCTCACCAGGGAGCCCTTCATTCCCTCGGTCCCCATGGTGATTCCATCGGTAACCGAGACGGTGTTGACCTCGATCGGGGTGCCGCCTGCCGACCGGATGCCGGCCATGACCTGGGTGGCGACCTCGCGGTGGTTGAAGTTGCAGGGCATGGTTCCGATCCAGCAATGCGCGACCCCGATCTGCGGCTTCGCCAGGTCGCGGTCGCTGAATCCGATCGCTTTCATCATCGACCGGGCACCGGCCCGGTCCACGCCGTCCAGTATCACTCTGCTCTTGTGGCGGGTATCAAAGCTCATTGCTTGTCCTGGCTCCGGATTAACAGGTGGTGGAAAAGAGCCATTGAAAAGCGATTCTGGAAAAAATCAAGACGCCTCGTTGGCGCGATCCCTCTTTCAGGCTGGATTTTGTCGTCAGCTTCGCTTATTCCAAAACAGCCGGGCGGGGTCTCTATAGTCCCTGTTGAGGCCCAGGAGGGTTTCTTCGGCCGGTTTACAGGCTTTTATCGGTTCTCCCGCCCGGTGGCGGGAGGCAGGTTGTTGAGACCGAGGAGCTGCCCCCGGTTTCTTCGTGATGCGGAATACGACAATGCGAATCCTCTTCATCAACGAGCGGGTCGATTACTCTAACGCGACCTCCTATTCACTCGACCTGGCCACCGCTCTTGCAGAGAGAGGCCACGAGGTGCAGGTCTGTACCGGTGGAGGCGAGCTGCTCGAACAGTTCCGCGAGCGCTCTATCGAGACCTACGAGGTCAGCTTCAACATGCTCTCCATGTATAAGCTCATGGGCTACCTTCGTAAGTTTGATCCTGACCTGGTTCATGTACAGAGCTTCAGGAGCTATGAATTCGGCAGAAAGATGACCTCTCGACTGGAGAAGCCCGTGGTCCTGACCGTTCATACCCGCCCCGATCCAGGTGTTCGCGAGCTGAGAGATCGGCACCTTTGCGGGACGATCGCGGCCAACGAGGTTATTCGTGAGGGGCTGGTCAATGAGCTGAATATGGACAAGAAGCTGGTGCGGGTGATCAACAGGGGCATCGACCTGGCCGCTTTCCGGCCGGGGATCCGAGACTATTGGAGCCCCGAAGATGAGCGGCTCCCCGTGGTCGCCTGCGTCGGGCAGCTCAGCGAGGAGAAGGGGCAGCACCTGCTGATCCAGGCGGCGAAGCTTGTCCTCGACCAGGGGATCGAGGCTCACTTCGCGATTGTCGGTGATGGGGAGACGGCTGCTTCGCTTCATGATCTCGTGAAGGAGCTCGGGCTGGAGCTCAACGTTACCTTCTCGCCGCATATTGCCGGGCGGCAGGCTCTCTACGGACTCTTCGACATCATGGCCATGCCGGTCCTGAGAGGGGGTGTCGGGGTTGGAGCTATCGAGGCCATGGCCATGGGCCGGCCGCTGATCACCACCGGCCTGGGCGAGATGCTCGATCTTGTGCAGGATGGAGAGACAGGCCTGCTGGTGCCCGAGGGAGATGTCGAGGCGCTTGCCGCGAGGATCCTCGAGCTCATCAGGAATCCCGCTGAGATCTCGCGGCTGGGAGAGAGCGGGCGGAAGTGGGTTGAGAGGGATTTCATTCTCGAGCCTATGGTGGATGATACGCTCGAGTTCTATGGCGAATGCCTGGACCGGATTGAAGAGGAGAGCGCTATCGAGGCCTGAGCGATTCCGGCCCTCTCCTTCATTTGACAATCTGTCCGTCCGCTGATAATTTTAGTCTTTCGAGGGATGTCCCTTCGCGGTCTCTGGTCTCTCGCCAGCTCTGGGGTCAGCCCGGTTTCAGAGTTCTGTTGTTTCTTCCCTTCGCCGTTTTCCATTCACGATTGCCAGGGATGTTTTAGTGTCCGCATCTGAAAGGACAGTCGCGGTCGTTATTCCAGCCCGCCTGGGTTCGAGGCGATTCCCCCGAAAGATCCTGGCTCGCGAGACAGGCAAGTACCTCATTCAGCATGTCTGGGAGCGCGTGGTTGATTGTCCAGGTGTCAGCAGGGTGGTGATCGCGACCGATAGTGAAGAGATTGTCGAGGCCTGCACGAGCTTTGGGGCCGAGGCGCAGATGACCTCCGCAGGGCACCGCTCCGGAACAGATCGGGTCGCCGAGCTCGCGGAAAATCTGGACGAGGACATCATCGTCAACGTCCAGGGAGATGAACCTTACATCTCACATACAGACATTCTTGCCCTTCTCGAGCTCTTTGATGGCTCCGCTGCGGGTGATGGCCAGGGTGTCGGGACGGTCATGGCGACCCTGGCAGCCGAACGTAGAGATTCCGAGGGTTTCCACGATCCCAATGTGGTCAAGGCTGTTGTAAGCATCGATGGAAGAGCCCTTTACTTCAGTCGCGCGCCGGTTCCCCTGGCTCCCGCTGAAGAAGGCGAGGGGCCGGTCGACTGGCTGCAGCATATCGGGATCTATGCCTATACCCGGGAGTTTCTTCTTCGCTTCGCGGGACTTGAACCGACGGCGCTCGAGCGGCGCGAAAAGCTCGAGCAGCTGCGTGCGCTTGAGAATGGCTACACCATCAGAATTGGAAAAGCGCAGGGAGAGCATGTGGGAATTGATACCGAAGAAGAGTACACTCGTTTTGTCGAAGAGGAGAAGCGGAGGAAAGAAGACGGCCCGATCTCGGAAGGGTCGTGATGCGAGCGATTGGTTGGTGGTGTCAGAAGAAGTTTTGAGGTCCGGTATGGTTTTAAGTTGCCGCCGGCAAGAGTGATTTAATGACCAAGTATATATTTGTTACTGGAGGGGTGGTTTCCTCGCTGGGCAAGGGGCTTACCTCCGCTGCCATCGGTCTCCTTCTGGAGAGTCATGGCTTCAAGGTCGCTCTCCAGAAGCTGGATCCCTATCTCAATGTCGACCCCGGAACGATGAGTCCGTATCAGCATGGTGAGGTCTACGTTACAGATGATGGGACCGAGACCGACCTGGACCTCGGTCACTATGAGCGTTTTACCAGGGCCAAGCTGACCAGGGACTCCAACTACACCACGGGCAAGATCTACAACGAGGTGATCTCCAAGGAGCGGCGCGGAGACTATCTCGGATCTACGGTGCAGGTGATTCCCCATATCACCGATGAGATCAAGAGATGTATTGAGAACATGGATGATGGCGAGGCAGATGTCATCATCAGCGAGCTTGGCGGAACGGTCGGTGATATCGAGGGGCAGCCATTCCTCGAGGCGATCCGGCAGTTCGGGCTTGAGAAGGGACGTGAGAACGTCATGTTCATCCACCTCACGCTGCTGCCCTACCTCAGTGCCTCGGGAGAGGTCAAGACCAAGCCGACCCAGCATTCGGTGGGCAAGCTTCGAGAGATCGGTATTCTTCCCGACATCCTGGTCTGCAGGACCGAGAAGGAGATGGAGGAGGAGCATCGCCGGAAGATTGCCCTGTTCTGTAACGTGCCGGTAGACGCGGTGATCGAGGAGCGCGATGTGGACCACTCGATCTACGAGGTTCCGATGGTTCTCAGGGAGCAGAAGCTCGACAGCCAGATTCTCAGCCACCTGCAACTTCCGGAGGGCTCTGGAGACCTGACCGAGTGGAAAGAGATGGTCGATACCGTCTGTAGCCTGACCAGGACGACCGAGGTGACTGTTGTCGGGAAGTACATCGAATTAACCGACGCCTACAAGTCCATCTACGAGGCGCTGACCCACGCCGGGATCGCACACAATGTCGACGTCAAGTTCCGCAAGGTAAGCTCCGAGGCGGTTGAGAAGGAAGGGGTCGAGGCTCTGCTGGAGGGCTCGCAGGCGATTCTCGTGCCGGGAGGCTTCGGCGACAGGGGCATCGAGGGCAAGATCAGCGCGATCCGTTACGCCCGGGAAAACTCCATTCCCTTCCTCGGGATCTGCCTCGGGATGCAGTGCGCCTGCATAGAGTTCGGCCGCAATGTCATGGGGCTCGAGGGTGCCCATTCGAGTGAATTCGACAAAAATTCGCCACACCCGGTCATCGACCTGATGGAGGATCAGAACGATGTTACCGAAAAGGGCGGCACCATGCGGCTGGGAGCCTATCCCTGTGATCTGGCCGATGGAACGATTGCCAGGAAGGCCTACGGAGCGGACCTGGTCCATGAGCGGCACCGTCACAGGTACGAGTTCAACAATGCCTATCGCCAGCAGTTTGAAGATGCGGGCGGGGTTTTCTCGGGCCTGTCTCCCGATGGGAACCTGGTCGAGATATTTGAATTGCCCGGCCATCCGTGGTTCGTTTCCTGCCAATTCCATCCGGAGTTCCAGTCGCGGCCGGTTTCGGCCCACCCGCTCTTTAGAGATTTTGTAAGGGCGAGCCTGGTCTGTTCGGGAGCCCTGGAGAATGACAACTCGGCAGAGAAACTGAAGACCGATTGAGGCTAAAATGACTGACGAAGAAAAAAATGAAGATCCCAAGATCTTTGTAGATGAGGACTGGAAGCAGAAGGCCGAGGCTGAAAAGAAGGCTATCGAAGAGGAGATCGCCAGCCAGGCAGAGGAATCCGCCGAGGCTCCCGCTGAGGGCGCTCCCGCTGAGGGTGAGTACGACCTGCCGCCCGCGTCTTTTCCCAGCCTGCTGCAGGAGTTCTCGACCCGCGCGCTCGTTTCCCTGGGAATGATTCAGAACCCGTTTTCCGGTGAGGCCCAGGTCGACCTGAAGGCGGCCGCCTACTCGATTGATATGCTGGCGATCCTGCAGGAAAAGACCGAGGGTAATCTCGAAGAGAACGAGAGCGCCTACCTTGGCCAGCTCATAGCCCAGCTCCGCGAAGCCTTCCTCAAGGTGTCCGCGGCGGAGGGGGGCGCCGCTCCCGCAGGCGAGAGTCCCGCGGAGCCCGCGCCGGAGGAGGAAGCGGCTGCTCCCGCTGAAGAAACCGACCCTGAAAAAGGCGACGCCTGAGCTTCCGCTCAGGTGGGAATCTGGTCGAAGAGCGTGAGCCCCAGCGCTCCAAACAGCATGATCGGGAACCAGGCCGCCAGGGTTGGCGAGAAGTAGTTGCCGTCGATAGCGATGCTGGCGCAGACCGAGGTCACGAGGTAGAAGGCGGCGCCGATGAGAAAGCTCGCCACCAGCCCCAGGAAGATGCTCCGGTTCTCGAGCTTCAGGACGAAGGGCAGTCCGAGGAAGAGCAGGAGGATGTGGGCGAGGGGAAAGGCGAAGTGGTGGTGCAGCTTGACGGCCAGGTGACGGTGGTAGTCCTGTCGCTTGAACTGTGACTGGAGCTGTTTCCAGGAGAGGTAGGAGATCTCCCTGTTGCTGGCCTCGAGGTCGATCGGGCGCAGCGTTGTATCAAGCTTCATCCTGGAGAAGATTTTTTTCAGCCGCTCGAACTTCTTGCCGCCTTCGTTCAGCACCAGCTCTCCCTCTATGTTCCAGTTCTGAATCGACCCATCGTAGAGAGTCCAGTACCCCTCCTCTGATCCGGGCGGGCCGGTCTGGACCCATTCCATCTGGTTGGCGTCGATCTGCCGCTTGGCCTTCGCATTGGCATGGCGCTCGAGGATCTTGACCATCCGGCCGACCTGGGAGGTGGTTGAGTATTGCCCGACCTCTATCTTCAGCCCGTGCTTGCTGTCGTAATAGGCCTCCGGCTCAAGGAGCTTCGATCTCGAGATAGCCAGGGCGGTTCGGATCGAGTCCCGGTGGTTCGGCAGGACGATCTCCTGGAGGTAGAAGGTGAGTCCAATCAGGAGGAAGGAGATCACGAAAACCGGGAGGAGGAGGCGGTAGACGCTCATGCCATTGGTTTTCAGCGCCTGGATCTCGTTGTTGCGGTTGAGCAGCGTTACGGTGAAGAGACCTGCCGCGGATGTGAGGATCGGCCCCATGAAGTTGGTAAATACCGTGGGAATCATCGCCAGGTTGTAGTTCAGCAGGGTGGCGAAGATGTTGCCTTCCTCTCGCATGAAGCGGTCGAACTTGAAGCTGAATTCGATGGCGACGAAGAAGCCGGCGAAGATGATGAAGCAGGCGATATAGGCTGAGAGAAAGAGCCGTGTGACGTAGAGATCGATGGTCTTGATTCTCATCCTTCCAAGACCTGCCATGCGTGGTTTGTTCTGTTCGTTCATTTACGGACAACCTTCTGGAGAAACACGGCCGTGACCAGGATCAAGGCGGCGTTCGGTATTGCCAGGGCGAGGATCGGCTGTATGTCAGTGCTCCTGGCCAGGTAGGTCCCGATCATGAGGAGCGGATAAAAGGTCACCAGCACGATAATCGTGCTCATGAAGAAAGGGACCAGCCGGCTGGTGAAGCTTGCCATGAAGCAGAGGGCCGCTCCCAGCAGCGGGAAGGTCACCCCGGAGAGCGAGAAGGCGTTCCTCCTGTGGCGCTCTCCGAGGGCGAGCCTGAGCTCTCTCCGGATACCCGGCTTGCCGGGGCCGATGGCAATTCGTTTTTCTATCTCATCGATCCGGCTGTTGAGCTCCGGGTTCTGCAGATCCTTCAGCTTTCTCTGCCTGCTCTGGAAGGAGAGGGGGATGGTGATGCTCTCCGAGATCGAAAATTTCTGGATAAAGCTGTCCTTGCCGGACTTCGTGCCGCTGATGTGTTCGGGTATCAGGATTTCGACTCCCCTGAGGTGGAGGTTTACGCCGCGCCGGTCCGGGGTGATCTCGATACGGCCCTGTACCGCGAGCAGCGTGACGGTCTCCGGGAGCTGCTGGGGGAGCTGGTTGCGCACCTGCGGAACGAAGGTCGATTGGAGGTCGCGATGCATATCAATCTGCACCCGATTGAGATCGGTTCCGTTGTATTGTCCGACGAAGAGGCTTCCACTTCCTTCCGGAAGAAGGATCGTCCGGTTCACTCCAGAGCCGAGGCTCTCGAGCTGGCGGATGATGTACTGCTGCAGGTTGTTCTTCTCGAAATGGATCTCGGGGATGATCCAGCCGTTGAGATAATGGCCGAGGCCTCCACAGGCCATGGCGAGTACCAGGACCGGTCCGAACATCTGCAGGTGGGAGGCGCCGTGATAGCGGATCGCAGCGACCTCGAGGTCAGCGGTCATCCTGCCGTAGGCGAGGGTGACCCCCGCCAGGAGAGCCAGCGGCAGGGAGAAGAACAGGGGATAGGCGAAGGTCTTGATGAGGAATGGCCAGATGAAGGCGAATTGTATCCCGCTTCGAATGGTCTGGAAGGTGACCATCGCGCAGTAGAGCAACGAGATCAGGAGTATGCACAAGACAACGGTGCGGATGGCCTCCATGCCGACATACTTGCCAATGGTCCAGGGTACTCGCCGACGGCGTATCCTCCAGTCCTCCCTGCCGTATTGGGAGAACGGAGCGGTTACCGGTTCAGCCAGCCCGGGCTTCGCCTCGAGCGTCACCTCGGTGGAATGCGCTTCCACATCGACTCCTCTAGCTCTCTCTTCACTTTACGCTGAGCCGCCGCAGGCAGGACTCTTCACTTCTTCGCCGCATGTTACATTTCCAGCAGGTAAAAGGCAATCAGTGAGCTAGCGGCTGGTCGTTCGCTCTCCCTGCTGTTACGATTTCTCCTCGAGTCGTTCGACAGGTGCGTGAACACGATAGGACAGGGGTATTTAAGATCAGATGAAGAGCCAGCTGCCTTTCAATGAAGGCGAGGGATCGATTCTTCCGGAGCACCTTACTGTTCCCGGAGAAACTGGTGGGAGAGGCTGCTTTTTCTGGGGCTGCGTGAGCCTGGTACTGCTTTTTGTCCTGGCGGTTGTCGGAACAGGCGGCTGCGTCTACATGGTCAAAAACGAGATCGATACCCTCTTCGAGGATGAGGGGGTCGTTTTCGAAGAGATTCCGGAATCGGAGGTGAGACTCGACGGGATCAGGGAGCGCATCGCTCTGTTTCGCCAGGCTCCTTTCGATGGCGGCGATGACAAGCCCCTGCTGGTTCTCGGAGCCGATGAGCTGAATATCCTGGTGCGAGGTCATCAGGAGCCCGTTGTCGCCGACCTGGCGCGATTCCTGCGCCTGGGCATCACGGATTCTACCCTGGAGGCCGAGGTCAGCTTTCCGATGGATCGGGGCGCCACCTATCTAGATGAGGCCATCGAGAAGCAACCAGGCCACAAGAGGGCCGAGGAGCTGCAGCTTATGCGGTTCCTGGTTGGTTTTTTTGAGGGCCGCTTCTTCAATGCCGCTGTCGAGCTGGGGCTGGAGGTTCAGCAGGAGAAGGTTCTGGCGAAGATCCTGAAGGTGAAGCTGGCCAACGGAGTCGAGTTTGGCGAGGAGGAGTTGCGCCAAGGCGACCAGGAAAACAAGCTCGAAGATCTCGAGGAGGAGATGGGCAGGACCTTCGAGAATATCTTTTTCGGAGACGCACCGGGCCGTAAGCGACTTGGTGTCCGTGATGGGAAGCTATTCCTTCGGAGGCTTCCCTGAGCTTCGGCATCCGGGTGTCGAGGTCAGTAGCCAGCGGCGGCCGAGTCGGGCCTTCTGCGGTCGCAGCCGGCCTCAAGCTTTCCATCTTCACCTACGGAGATCGCCATGGCGGAGCCCTGGGAGCCTCCGCGTTGTTCGACGGTGTGGCCCATCTTCTCAAGTGCCAGGCGGGTAGCTGCGGTGATGGCCCCGGCCTCCACCAGGAGCTTGTCGGGAAGCCATTGATGATGGAGTCGGGGTGAATCTACGGCATCCTGTATGGGCAGGCCGTGGACCAGGTGGTTGATGATGATTCCCAGCACGGTGTTGATGATCGTGCGTCCTCCAGGCGAGCCAACGACGAGGACGGGTTTTCCCGCCTTTGCCACGATGGTCGGTGACATGCTCGAGAGCATTCGCTTGCCGGGGGCCACCAGGTTTGGCTTTGTTCCGATGAGCCCCTTCTCAGTGGTGAGGCCCGCGCGCGGATTGAAGTCGCCCATCTCGTTGTTGAGCAGGAAGCCGGCTCCAGGCACAACGATGCGCGAGCCATAGCTGTATTCCAGAGTCGTGGTGAGCGCGACCGACATTCGCTGCGAGTCGACGACGCTCAGGTGGGTCGTCTCAGACCCCTTGACTGGCCAGGTGAAGGTGGTGGGGGAGGATCGGGAGGCCTTCCGGGGATGGATTGTCGCGGAGAGGCTCCGGGCGTATTTTTTCGAGGTGAGCTTTTCTACGGGAACCGGGACGAAGTCGGTGTCAGCCAGGTGCCGTGCGCGGTCGGCGTAGGCTCTCCTCATGGCCTCGGTGAGCAGGTGAACCTCTTGCGGTGAGCGGAAGGAGGTTTTCTCGATATTGTTTTGTTCCAGGAGGTTGAGCATCTCCACGAGGGCCACTCCGCCTGAGCTTGGCGGGGGCATGGAGATGATGTCGTAGCCGCGGAAGGTTCCGCGCACAGGCTTGCGCTCTACTGCCCTGTAATCCCGCAGGTCCTCGAGGCTGATCAGGCCGCCACCCCGGCGCATCTCCGCTACGAGAAGTTCGGCGGTTTTCCCCTGGTAGAAGCCGGCCGCTCCCCGGTCGCGAATTCGTTCGAGAGTTTCAGCAAGCTCCTTCTGCTCCAGGACGTCTCCCGCCTGGTAGGCTTCACCCTCTCTGGAGAATTGGGCCAGGGTCGCCGGGTACCGGCTGAATCCCTTGAGGCGGCCGGCGAGGTCAGCTGCCAGTCCGGGGCTTAGCTTGAAGCCCCTGGCGGCAAGCCGGACCGCGGGCTCGACAAGCTCCTTCCAGGGGAGCTTTCCGAGGCGCTGATGCGCCAGCTGGAGGCCGGCTACGGAGCCGGGGACACCGACGGCGAGATGGCTGAAGTGATGTCGAGCGGAATCGTATTTTCCATTCTTGTCGAGGAACATGTCCGGGTGCGAGGCGGCGGGAGCGCGCTCGCGGAAATCGAAGGTCGTCGACGTCCCATCATCGAGCATCACGACCATGAAGCCGCCGCCGCCAAGATTTCCCGCGGCGGGGTGGGTTACGGCGAGCACGAAGGCGGTAGCGATCGCGGCATCGACGGCGTTTCCTCCTTTGCGCAGGATCGAGAGCCCTGCCTCCGAGGCGTGGAGTTCCTGGCTGACCACCAGCCCGTTTTCAACCCGGTAGGGGGCTGCCTGTCTCCGGTCCTCCCGGGCGCAGGCTGTGCTGGATAGGAGCAGGAGAAAGGCTGCCAGGTTGAGGATCGTTTTCATGGCTCGGTCCGGGGTTGCGGCGGCGGGAAGCCCGCTCATTTGCGCATCAGATTACAGGAAATCGCCGATGATTTCTCTTAATTCAAGCCGCGCGCGATGCACTCTGGTCTTCACTGTTCCAAGGGTCAGGCCCTCTTCATCCGCTATCGCCTGATAGGATTCGCCCAGTATGTCCCGGAGGATGATGATCCTGCGGGCCCGGTCATCCAGCGACCGGATCGCGTCCTCGATGAGCTGCTGAAGCTCCTTCCGCTCAAGTAGCCGGTGAGGATCGCCGCTCGAGTCGTTCAGCTCGAGGCCGCCCCGGTCTTCTTCTTCGCTGGCGGCGCTGATGGAAATGGTGGCCGTAGTTCCCGAGCGTTTGATGGCCTGGCGGTGAGCATGAAACGATCTCGCGGTGTTGAGGGTGATACGCAGGAGCCAGGTACGGAAAGACGCCCTGCCCTTGAAGCCCTTGAGCGAACGGTAGGCCTTGAGGAATGATTCCTGCGCGACCTCGAGCGCGTCTTCCTGGTGGCCGAGATAGTAGGCCGCCGCGTTGATCACACCCTGTTGATGCCTGCGGACGAGCTGGTCAAAGGCCTCGCGGTCTCCCCTGGAGGCGGCCTCCACATACCATTCGTCGGGGCGGTGGACAACGGCCTCCGCCTCGATGACTATGGGTTTTTCTTCAACTGGCATTATCCGGCTCTCCAGCGCAGCAGGGCGATTGCGACCGCGAGCATTCTATTCTTCCCGCCGTGACAGGAAAACCTTCATTAAAGGAGTCTTCTACCAAGAAGACGCTCGACTAATGCCCTTCCTAGGGAAAAAATGTTCTCGATTCCGATTAATGGTAAGTTTTTCTCCGTCTGCAACCCTTGATATGGAGCCGAGCACTTGTATTTCCGCCACCCGTTGGTCTTGCTGGTCTTGCTGGCCGCGCTGCAGCCCTCTTGCTCAGCAGTTTCGATGCGTCACGATGACATCCTTAACCGGTCCCGTGAGCTGAACCAGAAGCTCACGGTTCTCGATACCCACCTCGACACGCCCTCGCGGGTGCTCAATCTTCCGGATTGGGCTCTGCATGAAAAAAGCGAGGAGACCCTCGTCGATCTTCCTCGAATGCGCGCCGCGGGCGTAAACGCTCCGTTCATGGTGGTCTATACCTCTCCCTCGCTGAAGGGGCAGGACGCGCTTGCTCACGCCCTCGCGCTCAGTGATGTGATCAGCGGTTGGGTTGAAGAGTATCCGCGGGAGCTGTCGCTTGCCCGGGCCGCTTCGGATGTGCCGGCCGCCAAGCGCGCCGGCAAGATCTCGGTGGTGATGTGCATGGAGAACAGCTCTCCCATTCTCGAAGGGCGCCTCGACCTGGTGCGAACCTTCTACCGCCTGGGGGTACGCTATATGAGCCTCTGTCATTTCAAGAACAACCATCTCTGCGACTCCTCCACCGACGACCCCCTTCATGGCGGCGTCAGCAAGTTCGGAGAAGAGGTTATCGCCGAGGCCAACCGCCTGGGGATCATGCTCGATGTCTCTCATATCTCAGACGATGCGGTGCGCGACCATCTGCGTCTCAGCAAGGCCCCCATCATTGCCAGCCACTCAAACGTTCGCAAGCTCTGCGACCATCCCCGCAACCTGACCGATGAGCTCATCCGCGGGATCGCCAGGGGGGGAGGCGTGATCCAGTTGAATTTCGCGGCGCAGTACGTCTCCGCGGATTACCTGGTGAAATACAACGAGCGGAAGGCTCTCCTGGAGCTCAAGGAGAAGGAGATTGACGAACGCTTCGCGGGCCAGGAGGAAAAAGCCAAGGCTGAAAAAGAGAAGCTGTCCGCGAGCACTCCCCGGCCCCCTCCTCCTCCGCTGGAGGACTGGTTCGAGCATGTCGATTATATCGCAGACCTCGTCGGCAAGGAGTTCATAGGGCTCGGGAGCGACTTCGACGGCATCGGCGCCTGGCCGGGCGAACTGGAGGACATCACCTCGATCGATCTCATCACCGCGGGGCTTCTCAAGAGGGGCTGGAGCGAGAAGGAGCTCGCGGGATTCTACAGCGGCAACCTGCTGCGGGTCTGGAGAAAGGTCGAAGAGGTCGCCGGGCGCTGACGCCCGGCTCGGCTCCTGTCCTATTCGAGTCCCTTTTCGGCGAGCCAGCGCTCGGCATCGAGTGCCGCGGCGCAGCCGGTCCCCGCCGCAGTGATCGCCTGCCGGTAGATCTTGTCAACCACATCGCCGCAGGCGAAGACGCCATCGACCGAGGTGTCGGTGCGGCCCGGGTTGACGACGAGATAGCCCTGTTCGTCGGTGTCGAGCTGTCCCGAGAGAAAGCCCGTGTTCGGGTCGTGCCCTATGGCGTAGAAGATTCCGCCGCAGGAAAGGGTGCTCTCCTCGCCGGTCTTTACGTTGCTGATTCTCGCTCCGGTAACCAGGTCTTCACCCTCGGCATCGACCAGGGCGCTGTCCCAGACGATCTCAATCTTGTCGTTCGACAGCGCGCGTTCCTGCATGATCTTGCTGGCTCGCAGTTCGTCGCGACGGTGAATCATGTACACCTTGCTGGCGAACTTGGTGAGGAAGGTGGCCTCCTCCACAGCTGAGTCGCCGCCGCCTATGACGACGAGCTCCTTGTCCCTGAAGATGGGGAGGGCCCCATCGCATACCGCGCAGGCGCTCATGCCCCTGTTCCAGAGGGTCTCTTCGCCGGGGACGTGAAGCCGCCTCGCGGTGGCGCCGGTGGAGATGATGACGCTGTGGGTCTCGACCTCGCGTTCGGTGGTCTTGACCTTGAAGGGACCGCTCGACAGGTCGACCTCGGTGACGTCTTCCTGGAAGCTGCGGGTGCCGAATTCGAGCGCCTGGGCGCGGAATTTCTGCATGAGGTCGGGGCCGCTGATGCCTCCGTCCGGGAAGCCGGGATAGTTTTCAACTTCCGTCGTGGTCATCAGCTGTCCGCCGGGGATTCCGCCGGCCTGGAATCCCTCGAGTATGAGGGGCTCCAGGTTGGCTCTGGCGGCATAGATCGCCGCGGTAAATCCGGCGGGGCCGGATCCGATGATGGTTACTTTCTCAGTCATCTCGAGCTTCCTTCAAGTAGGTGCCTGGGCCCGGGGAGAAATTCTCCGGGAGCTCACAAGATACAGCGGATTCCCCGGACATCAAACCTGAAGGAGAAGGCCGGGCTTCTCTTGAGCCTCGATTTCACCGCAGGTAAGCTATGTCGGACGCTGAAATCATTCTTCGGGCCTCGGAGCTCATGGGCGAAAATCGAGATTATTACGAAATACTGGGAATTGGGCGGGACGCCTCCGATAGCGAGATCAAGAAGGCGTATCGCGCTCTTGCTCTGAAGTATCATCCGGACAAGAACAAGGGCGACGAGCAGGCGGAGGCGAATTTCAAGGAGGCGGCTGAGGCTTTCGAGGTGCTCTCGGATTCCGAAAAGAGGGGCACCTACGACCGCTATGGAACCGATGGATTGCGCAATATGGGATTCGAGGGGTTCCAGGATGTTCGGACGGAGGACATCTTCGGCCGGTTCTCCGGAATTTTTGGAGATCTTTTCGGCAGCGGAGGGGGAGGAGGTTTCTCTTCGGGCGGCTTTGGTTCGGGACAGGCTCCCCCCATGCGCGGTGCGGATGTACGGCATTCTCTCAGGATCACCTTTCGCGAAGCCGCCCTCGGGGGAAGCCGTGAGCTTGCCATTCCAGGTCCCGCGGCTGAGAGCCGTCTGGAGATTCAAATACCCGCAAACGTGGCTGAAGGCCAGGTGTTGCGGGTTGGCGGCAAGGGGCAGCCTGGAGCGAATGGGGGGCCGGCGGGCGATCTTCTGATCAGCCTATCCATCGATCAACACCATGAGTTCACCAGGCAGGGAAAGAATATCCGCTCGTCGGTCAAGGTGTCGCTGAAGACGGCTGTGCTCGGCGGCCAGGTGACCGTTAACACCTTGCGCGAAGAGGTTCAGCTCACGGTGCCGCCAGGCACCTCTTCTGACGCTGTCCTGAGGCTCAAGGGCCTGGGGAGCGGTGGAGATGATCCCGGCGATCATCTCGTTCGGATTGTCGTGACGGTTCCACAGGCGCCATCCGATGCTCTGAAGACGGCGTTGAGCGAGCAGGAAGGCGAGGACTCTACGGCGGGGTAAGCTTCAGTCGTCGTTTCTCGTGAAACCTTCTGGGAAGATATGTTTCAGCCGCGCGCCTCTGGCCGGTGAGATGGAGCAGCTCACATGCACTCCATCAACCTGGTAGTCGAGCTCTTCAAGGCTCGCGTTTTCCCGCAGGTAGGCGACAACATCTCCCCTGGAATGGGGGACGACAAGACTGATCGGCTCGTCGCCCGCCTGCAGGTGGTCGAGGACGGCTTCGGAGAGGACTTCAAGTCCTGTGCCGTTGGCGGCGGAGACCTGGAAGGCTTGCGCGGGCTCAAGGACCTTGATGTTTGATGCCGCGGTCGCCCGGGAGCCGTAGTCCGGTCCGATGCTGGCGAGGTTGTTGGCCTCCGGGATCTCCTCGCTGGTCAGGGCATCCCATTTATTGAGGACCATCCAGGTCATCTTGTCGCCGCATTTGAGGGTCTGGAGGACCTTGTTCACCGTGCGAATATGTTGTTCTGCCTGGGGAGAGCTGGCGTCGACGACGTGGAGGATGATGTCGGCGCGGCGCGTCTCGGTAAGAGTCGCCTCAAAGCTTGCGACCAGGTGATGGGGGAGGTCTTTGATGAAGCCGACCGTGTCGGTGAGAAGAACATGCCGCCGCTCATTCAGGATCCAGCGCCTGACCCTGGTGTCGAGCGTGGCGAAGAGCTTGTCCTCAACCAGCTCGTCGGATCTTGTCAACGTGTTCAGCAGGGTCGATTTTCCAGCGTTGGTATACCCTGCGAGGGCGACGACGAATTCTCCCGAGCGATTTTCGATGGCCACCTGGTTACGCCGCTCGATGTGCTTCAGATCCCGGACCATCTTCTGGATCCGGCGTCCGATGAGGCGCTTGTCGGTCTCGAGCTGCTTCTCGCCCGGCCCGCGCATGCCGATGCCGCCCTCGTAGCGGGAGAGGTGAGTCCACATGCGCTTCAGCCGGGGCAGGCTGTAGCGCAACTGGGCCAGCTCGACCTGGAGCCTGGCCTGTGGGGTCTGCGCCCTCTGGGCGAAGATGTCCATGATCAGCTGGCTGCGATCGATCACGGTTTTTTCCGTGATCTTCTCAATGTTGCGTTCCTGCGCAGGGCTCAGGTCGTTGTCGGTGATGATGAAGTCGACATCGAGCTCCTGCGCGAGCTCGGCGGCCTCTGCAACCTTCCCCGCTCCGACCCAGGTCGCCGCGTTGGGGCGGCTGAGCTTCTGAACCAGGCTCTCACGCACCTCGATGTCAGCGGTTTTCGAGAGCGAGATGATTTCCGACAGTGGATCGACAGAGGCCCTGTCGTTATTGAGCAGGGCCTTGATGACCAGGGCCGTCTTGTTTTCAGAGGTGGATGAAGCGCCGATGGTTTTGAACCCTCAGGTCAGAAGTCCGCTCTCGATATAGCCAGGTGCCGGTTGAAATTCAGATCATCCCGGTCAGGATGGTCGGCCCTGTAGTGGACCCCGCGCGATTCCGCTCTACGCAGGGCGGAGTAGGTGACCAGCCAGGAGGTTTGTAACATATTCTGCAGGGTCCAGCTTTCCACATCACGGAAATCCGCTGCCAGCGGGTAGGCGGTCCAGGTTGACAGCTGCTCCAGCGCGCTGGAGAGCTCCCGTCCGTTTCGTTCGACGCCGACCTTGTACCAGAGCAGGCTCTTGAGGCTGGAGAGGAGATCGGCCAGATCGAGCTCGCCCGCGGATGTGTTCGTAACGATTTCAGGAGAAAGTTCTTTGCCTGGTTTTGAGAGCGGAAAAGGTTCCGGCCTGGGAAGTCCGGCCGTCGCCTGGGCGGCCTCGCGGCCGCTGCGATGGCCGAAGACGAGGCCCTCGAGCAGGGAGTTGGAGCCGAGTCGATTTGCTCCGTGGACGCCTGTGCAGGCAACCTCACCTGCGGCAAGGAGCCCGGGTACGCTCGTGCGGCCGTTGGGATCGGTAGAGACACCGCCGATGGAATAGTGGGCGCTGGGCCTTACCGGGATCGGTTCGCGGATGATGTCGATACCGAAGCTCCTGCTGAGCTCCAGGATCCGCGGGAAACGCTCGCGGATACGGTCCTCGGCGATGGCGCCAAGATCGAGCCAGACCTTGTTCTCTCCGGTCTCTTTCATTATTTCGAGGATGCTCCTGGAGACGACATCGCGCGGGGCGAGGTCGGCCAGCTCATGGAAGCGCTTCATGAAAGCGTCGCCGGCCTGGGTGCGCAGCACTCCGCCTTCGCCGCGGATGGCCTCGGTGATGAGAAATCTGTCGGCCCCGGCAAGGTAGAGAGTGGTCGGGTGAAATTGTATGAACTCAAGGTCCATCAGGCGGGCTCCGGCCCTGAAGGCCATGGCGAGGCCGTCTCCGGTGGCGATCGAAGGGTTCGTGGTCTCCCTGTAGAGTCGGCCGACTCCGCCGGTGGCGAGGACTGTCTGGCGGGCCCAGATGGCCTCCAGCTGGCCGGTCTCATTAGCTACGAGGGCGCCGATGCAGCTGCCTTCACGGTCGAGCAGGTCGATTGCGAAGGTACCCGGGCGACAGAGAACATTGTTTTTTTTCAGCGCGGCCTCGACAAGCGCCCGGGCGATTTCCTCGCCGGTGGTGTCCCCGCGGTGAAGGATTCGGGGAAAGGAATGCGCGCCTTCGCGAGTCAGCTGCAGCTCGCCCTCGGTGTTCCTGTCGAAATTCGTCCCGCGCTCGACTAATTCCCTGACCCGCTCGACTCCCTCCGTCGTCATGATGCGCAGGTTCTCTTCCTCGGCGATCCCCGCGGCCACATCGATGGTGTCCCGCATGTGCGCCTCGAGTGAATCGCCGGTTCGTTCAGGGAGAATGACCGCGGCGATTCCACCCTGGGCCCAGCGTGTTGCGGATTCTTCCAGGCTGCTCTTGGCGAGAACGAGGACCTCAAGATCCTCGTTCTCGGCGGCGGCAAGGGCGGCCGAGAGCCCGGCGATCCCGCTGCCGATGACCAGGACATCTGTGAAGCGGTGGGAGATGCGGGAAATCTCAAAATCGGCAAGGTAGCGCCGGTTCATGCCGGGGACGCAGGCCCTGAGTTTTTCAAGGAGAGGATTGTCTTTAGGCTCGGTCATCCCTGCTGGTCGCCTTCGGGGTGTTTCCCGGGGGGGTGAAACCCGCTAATCTGGCTGAAACTGCATTTTTTTGCAACACGGCATACACTTCCAGGTCCGCCTGGAGCAGATTCCCCAGGAAAAAAATGACCTTTTTGTCCCCAGGGTTTTAAATATTAACCCTTTTGACTAATAGGTTTATGGTGAAATGAGAAGCGAGTGCGGAGGACTTGCGGAGTTCTTGAGTGTCACGGCATCTGATTTGCTCTAAAAGTCTATAGATGGTCCCCCTGCATGTACCGAATAACCTCAGGTTCATGATTTTCGGACCACCGGTAAGGAATCTTCCACTCGGCGCCCATTACGGGCCGAAGAAGAACAATAGCTATGGTTTTTCCCAGAACTGAATCTACATACGGTTGCAGTGATCGTGGTGGTCCTGAGCGGCCCCGCTCTCGATGTGACGGCATCGCCCTGATGGTGGTGATGGTCGTATTCATCGTGCTGTACATGATGGTTTACCATCTGAGCTTCTACACTGTGATGGAGGAGAAGATTGCGCATGTACGTCATGGCGACATCCAGGGCCAGGATGCCCTCTACTCCGTAGCCCAGCTCGTCATGGCGCAGTTGACGGAGGATATCGTCCAGGATTATTCCGGCGGTGCCGAAGATCCTGCCGCATCCGCGCCGGATGCCGGCGCAGGCGCCGGAGGCGCGGCTCGCGGTGGAGGCGGCGGCGATGAAGGCAGATTCGTCGCTCTCCAGACCGGCCAGCAGGGAGGTGTCGGAGTTGAAGGAGGCTCGCAGAACTTTGACTATCTCATGGAGGCGATCTTCAATTCCCAGCAGCATGAGGTTGGCGAGGTCAAGGTGAAGGTCACGATCACTGACAATGAGCGCCGCTTTGATCTGAACCGGCTGTTTGAATACGCCCCGCTTCCAGCTGAGGAGGATGCTCTCACCGGGCCGGGGGGAACGCTCTCTGGCGAGGAGCTCGCGGAGATGGCGGCCGGGACCTCGGCCGATACTGCCCGGGGCCAGCAATCGCTCGGCGACAAGATCCGGTCACGGGTCGGGCTTATCAATCGGAACGGTGATTCCGAGGAGGACGGCGAGGCTGTCAACGAACTCGAGGGAGTCGTTGGTCTTGAAGACGAGGCTGAATTGACGGAGTTCGTCGAGCCGACCGAACAGCAGGAGGAAGCTACCATCCTGATGCTTGGCCGGGCCATAGAGGTGATTCTGAGCCTTAACGAGGATCGGGATTTCTTCTACCGGGACAACTACACCTCCGACCGGCTGGCCAGGGATATTGTCGATTACGTTATTGCCAGGCGTACCTCCATTGAGCAGAACAGGATCTATCACACGACCGAATTGCTGAATATTCCCTCGATCACCCGGGAGCTCTTCTACGGACCCGGGCCGGAGGAAATCCCGGAAGAGGGACTTGAGACGGCTGCCGGGTTCCTTTTGCAGAAAGATGAATTTGGCGATCTCTCCGCCACCTATATTTACGACAGCGACCAGGAGTTCTTCCGGGAGCAGGAGGCTGATGCTCTCTCGGGTCTTATGGAGGCCTTCCCAGGCGGCCTGCCGCCGGAGCTGATCAAGGCGCATGGCCAGGAATTTCCCGGAATCGGCGGGCTGAACGCGAACTCTCTGACCCGGGGAATGACCGGCCCGGCCCAGGCCTTTGACGAGGAAGGCTACGAATACATTGAGCAACCCGAGGTGCCGATCGGCCTGCAGGACCTCTTTACCACCTTCTCCTCAGGTAAGATCAATATCAATACCGCCTCGGTGCCGGTTCTTTACGCGCTGCTGCCCTCTCTGCGGGAAGGCAATGATGAGGAGGCGGAGAACGTGGCCCTGTTGATCAATGATTACCGCTTTGAGTACCAGGAGTACGAGGAAGAGGAGGCCGGTGCCGGGGTTGAGGGGGCGGAGCAGACCATGTTGAAGGATCTTGGTCAGCCCAAGAGGCCGCTTCCGCCGGAGGAAGATGAGCTTGGTGGAGAGCTTGATTTCAATTCCATGGTCGGGATTGACCAGATGGGGCTCGATGGAACCGGCAGCTCGCCCATGGCTGATGTCGAGACCAATTATTTCACTAACCTTGAGCAGATCGAACTGGTCGATGGTACGACTGGCGATGCGGACGACCTTCTGACAAGCGATGTAGGGGTCGATCGCGTAGATGCTGAAGATGACCCCCTGCTGCAGAGGGTTCTCAACGATTACAGGGATGTTATGTGTTTTGCAGGTACTTATTTCACTATTGAACTTAAGGCAAAGACTCAAACGAGTCCGCTGGTAAAATCGGGCATAATGATCATCAAGAGAAATGTCCAAGAGAAATTAATGGAAGTCGTTCTCTGGAAAGAGTTGCAGGACTGAATCATGAATTTGAATGTCAATACAGTTCGTATTTTGCTGATGGGCGTGAACCTCGGGGTGACGGTGTTCATCGTGACCGGTTACCTCGGAGGCATGGGCCTGCCCAGTATTTCCTCGATGTTCTCGGCTGGTTCTGAAGAGGAAGCCGCGTCCGTCTCTGTCGAGCTGAAGAAGCCTTCTTCTTTCAAGTACACCGACAAAGATCTCGTGCAGCCGGAATCCTCCGAGTCAAAGGTCCGGGCCTCCGCGGCCTGGCTCATGCCGAAGCCGCCGGCTCCGCCGGTTGTCGCTACCGAGCCTACGGACCCCGTCGAAGAGGAGGAGGAGGAGGAGCCCGAGACGAAAGATGGTGAGCCGATCGAAGGCGGGCCGCTTCAGAAGGACAATTGGAATTACGTACACGGGATCATCTTTTCAGAAACTCCGCTCAAGAGCTGGATTCGCCTGGAGAAGAAGGACGAACAAAAAACTTCCACCCTTCCGTCCCCTTCCCGTTATTCAAGAGGGAGAAGCTCCAGCAGCCGCTCCAGCAGCCGCTCCAGCAGCAGCATCCGCCGCTCGAGCTCGAGCAGCAAAGGCCGCTCGGCTTCCTCGGCGAACACCATCACGCTGACCCTTGAAGATCGATGGTTCCAGGATGAGGAGAAGGGGCTTGATTTCAAGGTCCACTCTGTCGATGCCGACAAGATCATCTATTGGACGGACAATCCTAACCGGAAGTACTCTCTTCCCAGGGTGAGCGAGAGCTATTTTCTCGAGGAAACCAGGGAGGAGCGAAGACTTGCTCCGAAGAAGGATGAAGAGGAAGAGGGAGAGGAAGCCGAGGAAGAGAAGAAGTTCTTCAAGAGATTTCCCAAGGGAACAAGGCCGCTGGAGAAGAGGGAAGAGGATTACCGGAAACTCCTGGCCGGGCAGGAAACCACTGGATTCCTGGAGCCCAAGCAGCTGGGAGAGAAGCCCGCTTCTTCCAAGGTCCCTGTGAGGCCCACGACTTCAGGTTCTTCGAGCTCAGGTTCAAAGTTCTCCGCCTCAGGTAAGCCGGTCTATCCGAAGTCGTCAACGTCGACCAAGAAGCCCTCCGCGCCTAAGAAGCCGGTTTCTACAGCTCAGCAGAAGGTTGAGGCGCTCAAGACACTTCAGGGGCTGAAAAACAATCCCAAGTATCAAAAAGTTGATCCCAAGAAGCGAGCCGAGCTTGAGAACCTTATCAAGGGAAAGCGTGGGAGCGGCAAGTAGTAGGCCTTCCGGGCCGGGTAACTGAAATAACGAAGAAACTGTAGAGTTCTTTAGCTCTCAGTCGATAAAGAAAAACCATGGCTATCATCCTAGGACTCGATATCGGGTCATCCACCATAACCGGGGCTGTTTTTTCCGGTAATCAGAAGAAGTTTCGTTTGATTGACTTCTTCATTGAAGAGATTCCGCCTGTTCATACGGGGGAATACTCCGAGGATGATGAGTACATCCCTCCGATGGCCGCCGATGAGCTGCTCGCCAAGATCATGAGTGAGCGTAATCTCAAGGATGCCGATGTCGTGACGGAGGTCGATGCCAAGGATTGCATCATGAGAGAGATCTCGGTGCCCTTCACCAAGGATGAGCAGATTCGTAAGACCGTGTTCTTCGAGGCCGAGAACTATTTCACCGGCTTTGACCTGGAGAATACCGTTCTTGATCACATCAAGACCGGAGAGAGCGAGGGCAGCAGCACGCTGATCGTTTCCGCCCTGAACCACGACACCATCAAAGCGCATCTCGAGCTTTTGAAGACCGCCTCGCTGGATCCGGTCGCGGTGGACCTGGACACCTGCGCGCTCTTCAACGCCTACAAATCCTCTGCGTCATACGACCAGGAGAAGACCACCCTGGTGGTGGATATGGGAGCGACCTCAACCAAGATCGTCCTGGTTGAGGATGGAGAGCTGAGAAAAATGCGCTCCTGTCGACTGGAAACGGGCGTCGCGGCGGCGGCCCGGAAACTCCTGGTAGCCAAGGAGGCTGAGGCAGCCGCGGCCGACGAGGTTCCTGTCGAGACGGAGGAATCGGCTGTCGATGGCCGTCTCAAGGAGTTGGAGGATGCTCTTGATATCTTCGAGGACCAGGCGACGAGTCCCACCGGGTCGATGGATGACCTTGACCTGGACAGCAGCGCCGAGCTTCCCCTGGATGGATCTTCCGATGCCGAAGAGGAGCCCGACGAGCCCCCGGCCGCGGATTACCAGGGAATGTTCCCCGGCCAGGTGGAACAGAAGGAGTTTAACTACGAGGAATACCTCGCCCGGATCTCACTTGAGATTCAGCGGAGTCTTGCGGGCGTCTCGCTTGGATCTTCGGTTGAACGCATCGTCATCACCGGCGGAATGAGCAGTCGCGAGGAGGCGCTCGCCTTCTTTACCGATGAATTCGAAACCGAGACGGTTCGGCTGCGATTTGACGATTGTTTCGAGATGGATCCCAAGGTGGCGGAAGATCCTTCCTTCCATCTCAATGGAGCCGCGGCCGTTGGACTCGGCATGCGGTTCCTTCGGGAGGACAGCATCGGGGTTGATTATCGCAAGGACGCCTTTCGCTATGAGCATAAGTTCGAGCGCGTGAAGATTCCACTGATGGTGGCCGCCTTACTGGTCTTCCTCTTCTTCCTGCAGGCCACCTTCTGGTCCTTCCATGAGTGGAAGGAGGAGACCAAGCGCAAGCAGGCCTTCGCCAAGCGGAACAAGGATATCTACGAGAGCTTTTTCGATGAAAAACTTCGAGGCAACGCCTTTTCGGCGCTGAAAAAGAAGAAGCAGGCGTGGGAGGGTCGAGGGGCCGGGGATGTCCCACGCTTTGTCGACTTCGCCGATGCGATGAGGAGCTTCTCTGAGGTGATGAACGACAGCGATGTCTACTTCACCATCAAGAGCATGGACTTCAAGTTCCGCATCAAGAGCCGCTCGGTGAAGAGCAGCGGCAGGGGAACCTCAACGCTTGATTCGGTTCAGCCTTCAAAGGTGGAAATCGAGGCGGAAACTGCCAGCAATGCCCAGGTCAAGCTGCCGAACCAGTTCAGGACTTCGGAGGCGAGCATCTTTACCTGTACGGCATCTCTCTCCGGCAGCAGGGCGGAGGGTAAGGCCAATATCCCGCTCGAGCTGCAGGTCAAGCAGGACAAGCTGAAGGAATACAAGTAAGAGAGCGAGGAACCATGTTCGGCAATAGTGAAGAATCCCGCAGCGAGCCACAACAGATCGTCATCCTGACCCTTTCGATGACGGCTGTCGGCTTTCTTCTGCTCTACCTGATGCTGCAGTATTACCTGATTCCTAATCTCAAGAGCCAGGTTGGCCAGGAGCGGGCTGTATACAAGAAGCTCGTCAAGGAGCTCGATTCCGAGGAAATGAAGCAGCTGCGGCACCAGGCCAGGCTGCAGGATGAGAATGATCAGCTGCAGTCTCTCGGTGAAATCGTCGTCGACAAGATCGGTATCTACGGCCTTGAGCTCAGCAAGCAGACTCCCAAGCGTCCACGGGATATCGGCGCCAATCTCATCGAGGAGGGCCAGAACATTCAACTGCTGAGCGCTCCGCTGGACAAGATCCTTCGTTTCGCCGCCGCAGTGCAGGAGGCCAAGAACTCCGTGCGTATCGAAAGCTTCGAGGTTCGAAGGGCTTCCCGGTCCAGAACCGGGGATGCTGAGAATTCGTGGCTCGCCGAGCTGGACCTCGTCGACTACAGGGCGAAGGAATAAGCGTTCGCCTCAGGTCATCTTGATGAAGTTTCGCAGCTTGTTGGAGACGGCGGTTCGCGCTCTCTGCAGGGAGTCGGCAACAGCCTGCTGACTGATACCGAGCCGGCTCGAGATGGCCTTCTGGGAGAGGACGCTTCTGTAGTAGAGGGTGACGACCTCCTGCTGCCGCTGGGTAAGGATCTCGACATTGTCGAGCAGAGCCTGCGTCATCAGCTTTCCCTGGTAGATACGAAGGAGGTCTTCGTAGTCAACCCGGCCCTGCTCCATGGAGGGCAGGTGCGGCTCTACGTAGTCGCAGATCTGGTTGCAGGTTCGTCTCAGCGGGCAGAGGTTACAGAGCATATCATTCGGAGGTTACAGGTCAGAAACTGACAGGTTGCGGCCGCATGTCGCCGTCCACCGTCCTGACAAGGCTATCATACCTCTCTGTGGCCTGTCAAAGATGGCCGGAATGGGCTCGATAAGGCCTGCGCCTCTGTTTTCTCCTCCGAGGCCTCGCTGGAAGATTTGTCATCGAATTGGGTTTGAAATGAGCTCTGCAGCCTTTTCTAACCATGCTCGAGCCCCGCTATCGCGCCCTCTTACGAGGCCCAGGTAGAAAACGGCCTCCCAGGTGGTAATATCGAGTAGGTTTTGAATGTCTCACCGAGCGGCTGGCAGCGAGCCGGATCGCATGCGGGCTATTGAATCAAGGAGCCTTCGTATCCCCGATGATGTTCATCAAAGCGATCTCTGAGTTCAGCAGGGCGATTCCGGCAATTCTCGTCGCGGTCAGCCTGGCGGCGGCTTCCGGGCGTGCAGAGGCCCAGGAGTTGAGGCTGGTTCCGGTTGGCGATGCCTTCGACTGTATGGATTTCTCCATCGACGTCGTGCTGGTCAATGCCGGTGAGCCTGTCTTTGGCTTCCAGGTGTCCCTTTCGTTTCCAGCCGCCTCTTTCGAGCCTGTTTCGTTCGAGGGGGTCGCTTCCAATTGGTCGGTGCGCAGCAGCGGCAGCTTTCCGTTTGCGGCAGCTTCGCCGTGCGAGCCGTGGGCGGATGGAGAGGGAGTCGACAGAATCCTCATAGCCTCGACGGTCTATCCCGACCCCGGGTTGGCGGTCGGGGGGGTAGCCGATGAGATTGAGGGGCAGGAGCTCGTTCTCGGGAGAATTGTATTCAGATCCCGGGGCGGAGCCGCAGGCGGCGTCATCTCGGCCTCGGCAAGCGATTGCCCGGGCAGCCCCGTCGAGTTTCCCACCGCGTTTTTTAACGCCAATGGGAGGACGCGCAGCGTGAATACCGAGCCCCTGGTGGTTTCCATCAGGGATGGCAGAGTCGAGGGGCTCTCCTGCGTCGCACAGGGCGATGGGGGAGTCGAGCTCAGCTGGGAAGCTCCGGAATTTCTTGAGAGTGTACGGATCGTGAGAGATGGAGAGGCCATCGGGTCAGCGGCCGCCGCGAGCGGCCGCTACCAGGATGACCCCGCGCCCGGCATTCATCGGTATGAAGTGATCGGGGTACTCTCGGATGGGCGAGAGAGCTGCGCGGCTATCTGCATGGCGGAGGTTCCCTTCAAGGTTGAGGATGTGCCCTTCATTCGTGGAGATGCCGACGGCAGCCTCCGAGTCAACCTTACCGATGGCATCCAGATCCTCCGCTATCTCTACCAGTCGGGCGAGCTGGACTGCCTGGATGCGGCCGATGTCAACGACTCCGGCCAGATCGAGATCGCGGATGCGATCTACCTGCTGAACTTTGTTTTCCAGAGCGGAGAGGCTATCCCGGCGCCTCATCCCGCCGCAGGCGTCGATCCGACACCGGATGCGATCGGCTGCGGACCCGCGGCCTGAGAAGGACCCAGGGGGGCCTCCCCTGGCCTCTCATACGGTTTTCCCAGCCAGCCAGGGAATCCCCTCCACCTCGGGCGGTCTAAGGGCCGAAAAAGTCCCGTGAGCTCTGCACCAGCCAGCGGGCCCCATTGCAGGCCGTCTTTGACTGCCGTACTTTTTTGACACGGCAGAATTCGCACGATTGGGGGATTTGCCGCCCGGGGCACTATATGTGGTTCAAAAAGTGTTCACGCACGACATGTTGTGGTGTCGGAATTTTTTTTTTGGGCTCTTGTGATGTGGATAAATGTGTGGAATAGTGGGGGCTATTCCCAGACTCACCCAGATGGTGGAAGGGAGTTGCCGGGTGATCCCAGAGGGTTCATCGGCAGCAAATTCCAATTCAGGGTGGCCAGTCCGGGGATTTGTATTTTTCTGAAATGGAGTGAGCGAGAAATGCGAACGCGGAACGGCAGCAGCTCAGCGTTATTCAGGACCTACCCGGAAGGTCTCGAGCGGTTGCGTACCCGTCTTCGTTTTCACGTGAGCTCCGCTGAGGGGAAATACGCAAGAGGAGTTGAGCCATTTACTGTCAGCTCTTGTCTCGAGGAACTCGGCGGAAGCCGTGGAGATGCGAGCTGTACAGGTGGCCGCCCCCGGACGTCTAGGAGTTTACGGCCGGGGTCGGTTTTTTCCCGCGAGGAGATACTTCGCGGGGATTGGCTGAAGCGTTCCTTGGAAAAGAAGAGAAGAAGAGAAGGGCCTGTTCATGAGGATTCCGAGCGCGCGGTGCTTGCACCGTGGCTGCTCGGCGTCTGAATCCAGGCAGTAAGCGTGCTCTTACCGGGAAGAGCACCTTTTTTTGAGATTTAAGGATGCGGCAGGAAAACAACCTGCAATCCAGGCTTCTATCAAAGGTGCATTCACAATGCTCCAGGGAGAGTATCCCCTCACTCTTGACAGCAAGAACCGAGTGGTTCTACCGGCCTCGCTGCGCCGGGAGCTGCCCGAGGGCGAGCTCTCCACCATGGTATTGACCACCGGGCGCAGGGCGCAGTGGCTGCAGCTGTGGACGAAAGGGGCCTGGGAGGAGAGAGTCGATCAGATCTGGGAGAAGTATGATTCCGATGACGAGGAAGCCGAGAACTTCATCCGCGATGTCATGGCTTCGGCTAAATCGGTGGAGCTCGACAAGCAGTACCGATTCGTTCTGCCGGATGACAAGAAGAAGCAGATCGGGGTCAGGAAAGAGGTTGTCTTCATCGGCATGAGAGACAAGATCGAGATCTGGGCCGGTGAGGCCTACGATGTCTACCGTGCTTCCCGTGAGGGGAAGCAGGAACCTCCGAGATCGAGAGGCCCTTGATGGAACTGACGGCCTGAGATTTTTGCGAAGAAGGGAAGGGGAGCGAAGTGGTAGTCAGCAGAGAAAACTGGGACGGAGAGGTGGGATTGGTCGCGAGACTGCGGGCGCAGCTGGAGGCGGGGACAGATGGGGAAAACAGGCAAGCGGGCCGGTTGGGAGCGATTCGTCGTATGGGCGGATTGTCCGGACAGGAGTCCGGCGAACTGAACCGGCCGAGCCGCGACATAGAGTCTATGGAGAGGCGTCTTGAACGTCTCCTGGAGCTCTACCCGGACCTTAAGGGTACGAGTCTCAGCGAATATGTCGAGGCCCTGAGTAAGAAGTCGACCTCCGAGGTGAAGTAATGCAGGACTCCCTTCACGCGGGAGTATTCGCCATTGAATCGTGTGAATGCCGAGCCGGAACATCTTCCGGTCATGCTGGAGGAGACCTTGCGGTGCCTTGCGCCGAGGCCTGGCGAGACGATGCTCGATGGAACGCTGGGCCTGGGCGGGCACGCAGTGGAGATCCTCAGTCGACTTTCGCCTGGAGGCGAATTGATCGGCCTCGACCGGGATCCGGAGGCGCTTGCGCTGGCCGCGAAGAGACTGGATGGGGTAGGAGGCAACTATCGCCTTCTTCATGGAACCTTCGACCGGGTTGGCGCGCTGCTGCAGGAGCTGGAGATCTCTTCGGATGGGGCCTTCGATGGCCTGCTGCTCGATCTGGGAGTCTCTTCGATGCAGCTCGATCGGGCCGAACGGGGCTTCAGCTTTCGAAACGATGGTCCGCTGGATATGCGGATGGACCCGGGGGAGGAAGAGTCGGCGGCGTCCTGGCTTGCCCAGGCTCCCGTCGAGGAGATCGCGAGGGTCATTCGGCGATATGGGGAGGATCCCCAGGCGGGAAAAATCGCCCGTGCGATCGACCGCGGCCGACGAGAGCGGCCGATTACGACCACCGCGGAGCTCTCCAGCCTGATCGAGGAGCTGGTGCCGCGGCGCGGCAAGAAGATTCATCCGGCCACGAAGACCTTTCAGGCCATCCGGATCGCGGTGAACCGGGAGCTCGATTGCCTGCAGGATACGCTCGAGAAGCTGGACAGGTACATGAAGCCCGGCGGCCGGGTGGTGGTGCTCAGCTATCACTCCCTGGAGGACAGGCTCGTCAAGACGGTCTTCAGGGATCGTGTCCGGGAGGGATTCTTTATCTCTCATCCGGACGGGTTACAGCGGCCAACGGAGATGGAGGTCCAGTCGAACCCCCGTTCGAGAAGCGCCCGCCTGCGTGCGGTCGTTCGGGCCGGGGGAGCCTGGAGTTCAAGATGAGCAGAAGGCCTTAAGAGGAGATCATCATCCATGCCATTATCAACAGGCGCCGCGATTCTTTCGGTCTGCCTCTTCGTGATCGGCCTGGTCTCCGTTCAGTGGGAGGTTCAGAACATCCGCACCGGGGTGAGGGTGCGTGAGCTGCTCAGAGACGAAGAGGTAAAGGTCGAGAATCTTCGGAAGCTGCAGATGGAATACAACACCCAGATCTCGCCTGACAACCTGGAGCGGGAGCTGCCGGATGTTTTTCGTACCCCTGACGGGTTTCCGGACGATGGCCGGTCGGCCTCGGCGGGAAGTCCCGGCGGCCAGTGAGGAGTTCAATTGAGCAGGAGATCCACCCGATGAAGAGCCAGCCCTCGCAGTTGAGCTCGAACCAGCCCCCTCCGGAACCGAACCTCCGGCCGCGGGCGCTGTGGTTCTTCTCCGTATCCGTGACCATCGTGTTCCTGCTGCTTGGAGTTCGCCTGTTTTACATCCAGATTCTCGCGCATGACCAGCATCTGTCCCGGGCGAGGAGCGGCACCGGGCGAACGGACAGCATCCCGGCCTACCCCGGCGATCTGCGAACCAGCGATGGAGTGATCGTTGCCCGTTCGGAGACGGCCTTCAGCCTTGGCCTTGATCTGAGGCCCCTCTCCGAGGAGCAGATCCCGTCGGTGGTTGCCGCTGCCAGCGATGCTCTCGGATATTCTTACGGCAGGCGCCGTGAGCGCGTCGGCGACGTACACAGGAGAAAGGCGAAGCGGCAGATCTACGCGAACATCGCGCGCCGGGTAGATGGCGAGGGGCGCGACAAGGTAAGGGAATCACTCTCCAGCCAGCTGGAACCGCGGGTCCTGAAAAAGGCCCTGGTCGTCGATCGGATGACGAGGCGGCACTATCCCAAGGACGAATTCCTCTGCCATGTGATTGGCGTAGCCTCTCATGATGGGACCGGGCAGGAAGGGATCGAGCTTTCGCTGTCGCCCTGGCTTGGGCCGAGATCCGGAAGGCGCCGGGTGATTACCGATGCGAGGGAACAATTCCGTATCTATTCGCCTGAGACAGTCGAGGTGGCTCCGGTGAATGGTTACGACGTCTACCTGACGATCAACAGCAAGGCGCAGGGTATCCTGGAAGAGGAGCTCCAGCGCGGCATCAGCAAGCACAAGGCGGAGGCTGGCCTCGGGGTGCTGATGAATTGCAAGACCGGGTCTATCCTGGCGATGGCCTCCTGGCCAGTCTTCAATCCGAACGATTTTCATCGTTACCCTCCCAAGGTGCTCGCTGAACGACGGAAGAACCGGGTCATCGAAAACGCCTACGTGATCGGCAGTGTCATCAAGCCGTTCATCGCGGCCTCGGCTGTCGAGGCCGGGCTGGTGCGCTGGGACGAGAAGATCTGGGGCGGCGGCCGTTTTCACCGGATCGGTGGACGCCGCCTCGAAGATGTCAGCAACCATGGTCCGATCTCCGTTGAGCAGGCCGTGGTCTACTCCTCAAATATCGGTATGGGGGAGATCGGCATGAAGCTTGGCAGGGATCGCATGATCGCGGCGCTTGCGCGCTTCGGGTTCTGCAGGCAGACGGGTATTCGTCTGCCTGGTGAGGCGAAGGGACGGCACACCCCGGCAGATAAATGGAACGAGATCTATTCGACGACCTCGGTTTCCATGGGCTACGAGGTGATGATCACCCCCATTCAGCTGATCACGGCCTTTGCCTCGTTGGTGAACGGCGGCTACCTGGTGAAGCCCCGCCTGGTCGACAAGTACGTTCGCGGCGGAGAGGTTATCAGGAATCCTCCGCAGCTCGTCGGTCATACGGTTACGGAGGAGGCCTCCGCACGCATGCGGTCGATTCTGCACAAGATCGTCGAGGAGGGTACCGGCCGTTATCTGAAAATGAAGGAATTCAAGTTTGGCGGCAAGACCGGGACGGCCGATATGAATCCGCTCAATACCAAGGAAGATTATCTCGCGTCCTTCGAGGCGTTCGCGCCGCTTGATGACCCCGAGGTCGTCATCCTGGTGATGATCGAAAAGCCACGCTCTGGAAAGATCTACGGAGGGAGCGTGGCGGGACCGGTCGTGGCGCGGGTTCTGCGGCGTTATTTCAGTATCCCGGCGAAGCCGGAATTCGAGCGATTGAAGTTTAAAGGTTGGTAGCGCGGGCCCTGGTGGGATTCCGCGGCAATAAAAAAAAGGAAAAGCAATGCTCCTGGGTGAACTCTGTAATGGCTGGATAAGTGTCCCCGCCGAATACGGCGAACTCGAAATAGTCCAGATCGAGTGCGATTCACGCGAGGCTACCGCCGGGAGCCTCTTTATCGCGGTTCCCGGTGAGACCACAGATGGCCTTCTCTACGCCGCCGAGGCGGTGAGCAGGGGCGCGGCGGCGGTGATCGCTCCGCAAGGCGCCGCCGGGGAGACCGACCTCGGAGTTCCCATCCTGGAGGTGGAGGATGTGCGCGACATCATGGGGAAAATAGCCGATCGTTTTTACGGCCACCCGTCGAAGAAGCTCGAGATTGTCGGTGTAACCGGGACCAAGGGCAAGACGACAACTGTCTGGCTGCTCGACCAGCTGTTCTCGGCTACCGGCTCTCTCACGGGCTTTTGCAGCACCGTCGAGAACAGGATTGGAGAGGATTCCTATCCTGCCAAGAACACGACGGCGGGTTGCCTCGACCTTCATCGCTTTCTTGCCGAGGTGGTTGAACGCGGAGGCGAGCGCGCCGTCATCGAGGTCTCCTCGCACGCCCTCGAACAGCGGCGTACGGCCTCGATTCATTTCGATTGCGCGGTGTTCACCAACCTGGCGCCTGAGCACCTCGACTACCACGATGATATGGAGAGCTATCTCAACGCCAAGATGAAGCTCTTTACAGGCCTCGACAGCCATGCCTGCGCGGTGCTTCCGCGCGCCCAGGATGCATCTCAGAAGCTCGCCTCTAATACGCGGGCCGAGATCTCCTGGTACGGCTGTGGAGCCGAGGATGGAGTTACCGATTTACGCGTCATGGATGAGGGGATCGAGTTCACCTGGCGCGACTGCAGGGTCAAGGCCGGGTTCTGGGGCGATCACAACCTGGAGAATCTGCTGGCGGTTCTCCACGCGGGTGAGTGCATGGGCCTGCGGCCATCCGAGATGGCCGCGGTGGTTTCCGAGGCCCGGCTGCCGCCGGGCAGGCTCGAACAGGTGAACCATCCGGGCTCCTTCAAGGTGGTCGTTGACTACGCCCACACAGATGGCGCCCTCGAGGCCGTGCTGGCCGCTCTTCGGCCGGTGACGCCCGGACGCCTGATAACCATCTTCGGTTGCGGGGGAGATCGGGATACCGCCAAGCGGCCAAGGATGGGGAAGGTTGCCGAGAGCGGTTCAGACAGGATCATCCTGACCTCGGACAACCCCCGGAGCGAGTCTCCGGAGAAGATCCTTTCCGAGATCATGACAGGCATTGAGCTGCCCGAGGAGGTGACCCGCGAGGAGGACCGCCGCGCGGCGATCGGGCTCGGTATTCGCATGGCCCGCGAGGGCGACACGGTGTTGATTGCCGGCAAGGGCCACGAGGACTACCAGGAGTTCAGCAACCGGGAGAGAATTCATTTCGACGACCGCGAGGTAGCCGAGGAGTTCCTGAAAGAGGTTTGTTACGCATGAGGCCTCTGCCCCTCTCGAAGATCATCGCGGCGGTTGGCGGAAGCCCGGATACGGCGGGTTCTGAGGATCCGATCGTAACCGGCATCTCCACCGACAGCAGGAAGGTCGGGCCCGGAGAGCTCTTCATACCGCTGAGTGGAGATCGTTTCGACGGGCATGAATTCATCCAGGGTGCCTTTGAGCGGGGAGCGCTCGCGAGCCTGGCAAGCCGCGATGTTCCGCTCGAGCCTGGCCGCTGTATCGTGCGGGTGGCCGATACGCTGGCAGCTCTCGAGGCGTTCGCGCTCCGCCAGCGCCAGGAGCTCGACTTCGAGGTGACCGCGATTACCGGCAGCGTGGGGAAAACGACCACCAAGGAATTTCTAAGGGACATCCTGGGCTCGGAGTGCGCAGTGGCTGCGGCTCCAAAAAGCTTCAACAATCGCCTCGGGGTCGCCCTGACTCTGCTCGAGGCTGGCGAAGAGACCCGCCACCTGGTGGTTGAGATGGGCACCTCGGGTAAGGGCGAGCTTTCCTATCTCTCGAACAGGGTAAGGCCCGAGCGGATTCTCATCACCACCGTGAGCGAGGCCCACATCAAGGGTCTCGGCGATCTGGCCGGGGTGATCGAGGCCAAGGCCGAGATCCTGGAGGGCCTTGCTCCGGGAGGGCAGGTCTACCTGAACCCGGCGACGCCGGGCTTCGGAGAATTCTGCTCCCGTCTCGATCGGAAGCCGAGAACCTTCGGCACCCCCGATGCCGATTTCCCGCTGGAGCTGAACCGGGCCGCTGGAGCGGTTGATGCGGTTCAGACCTTCAGGGTCTGCGGCGAGGAGTACGCCTTCGAGTTGCCCGGCGAACACAATGTTATCAATGCCAGCGGAGCCATCGCTGTAGCCCTCGATCTCGGGCTCAGCCCCGAAGCGATCCGGAGAGGGCTCGCGCTCTGCCGTCTCCCCCCGGGCCGTCTCAACGTAGAGGTCGTCTCTGAGGTGCTCTTCGTCGATGATTCCTACAACGCCAATCCGTGCTCGATGGAGGCGGCCTTCGACACCTTCGAGGAGCTCTGCGGAAGGACTTCCGGGGGCAGGAATATCGCGGTCCTCGGCGAGATGTGCGAGCTCGGAGCTAGGTCGAGAGATTTTCACGAGAAGGTTGGCCGCCTGCTGGCCGGGAAGCCGATGGATCTGCTGGTCACGGTCGGAGGCTCAAGCCTCTACCTGGGGGAGGCCTTCGCCGGCGAGCGCGAGAGGCTCGGGCACAAGAACCAGGCGGCAACAAGGCACTTCGAGGAGCTGTCCCCTGCGCGTGAATATCTCAGTGAAGAGCTCAGGCCGGGAGACAGGGTTCTCTTCAAGGCCTCGAATTCGGTTGGGCTGGGGAAGTGCGCTGAGCAATTGAGAGAAACAGTGAGCAACACCGAATGGGAGCTACCGCTTGTTTGAATACCTTCAGCAATTCATCGACAGCCCGGCGCTGACTTCGCTGACGCAGAAGGTTGGCTACCGCGCCCTGCTTGCCGGGTTCACGGCCTTCGCCTTCTCGATACTCGTGGGCCGCTGGTTTATCTCCTGGGTCTGCGGCAGGAAGCTGTTGGAGCAGACGGCCAAGGGAGACTCGGAGCTCCTCGATGATCTGCATGATCACAAGTCGAATACTCCGACGATGGGCGGAGTTATTTTCCTCACGGCAGCCGCGGGGGCCACGCTGATCTGGGCCGAGCTCGACAGCCGTCCGATTCTCATGCTGCTTGCCTACACCGCGGCCTTTGGAGCGATCGGTCTCGCGGACGACCTGATCAAGCTGGGGCCGGGAAAAAGAAAAGGCCTCAGGGGAAAAACCAAGCTCTTTTTCCAGGTGCTGCTGGGGCTGTCAGCTGGCTGTCTCCTGTATTGGGATCCGCTGACAGTTTCCCTGTACGGCGTCGAGGATCCGGCCACGGCTCTGAGTCTTCCATTCTTCAAGGATGCAACGTTTTCACTCGGCCTCCTCTACATCCCCCTGGTGGCTCTCGTCATGGCAGGCTCCTCCAACGCTGTCAACGTGACGGATGGGCTCGATGGCCTGGCTGCTGGAATCAGCGTACTCACCGGAGCGGTCTTTGTCGTTGTCGCGCTTCTTGCCGGTAGTGAACAGGCCAGCGGATTTTTCCAGGTCCCCCACGTGGAGGGTGGAGCCGAGGCCGCGGTATTTACCGCAGCCCTGGTGGGCGGCTGCCTCGGGTTCCTCTGGTTCAATTGTCATCCGGCGAAAATCTTCATGGGAGATGTCGGCTCGCTCAGTCTTGGCGGCGCCCTGGGGCTTGTCGCCGTACTCTGCAAGCAGGAACTGCTCATGGTGCTGGTCGGTGGAGTCCTTGTTGCCGAGACCGTCTCGGTGCTCCTCCAGGTGACCTTTTTCAAGCTCACCGGCAGAAGGATTCTCCGGTGCGCGCCCCTGCATCATCATTTTGAATTCAAGGGATGGAGCGAAAACAGGATCACCCTGAGCTTCTGGGCGGCCTCGGCCCTCCTGGCCCTGGTGTCGGTTGCGAGTCTCAGATCATGAAAATCGGAATACTAAAACAGTCCATCAACCCCAAGGAGACGCTGCTGTCGGCTGTCTTCCTGCTGCTGGCTCTCAGCGCGGTCATGGTCTTCAGCGCCAGCGCCTTTCACTACCTGATCGTCGAGGACAGCACCTTCTTTCTCAAACGTCAGCTGATGTGGATCGGCATCTCGGCCGCGATCTGCTACTTCACCTACATGAGCGACTACCGTATCCTGCAGAAGCACTATCGGCTGGGCCTGCTGCTGACCGCTGTGGCGCTAGCCCTGGTTCTTATTCCCGGCCTCGGTATCCGGGTAAACCAGTCGAGCAGGTGGCTGCCGTTGGGAGGGGGGCTTCGTTTTCAGCCGTCGGAGATCGCCAAGATAACAGTCCTGATCTTCATCGCAGGCTACATCTGCGCCGACCCGCGTCGCACCACGAATTTTCTCAAGGGTTTTATGCCGGCGGTGCTGGGCCTTGGCGTGATCTGGGGATTGACCCTGGCCGAGCCGGACCTGGGCACATCGACCTTTATACTGGGGCTGGGAATCATCCTCATGATCATCGGCGGGATGCGCTGGCGTTACTTTCTCGCTCCCGCGGCCGGATTCACTCCGTTTCTTGTTCTCTTCGCCTACCTGCGGTGGGAGATGATCGTGCACCGTTTCCAGGGGCTATTCAACCCTGAGGGACTTCACCAGCTTCGCCATTCACTCCGGGCGCTTGGATCCGGCGGAGTCTCGGGGATGGGGGTCGGCGCCGGCGTGCAGAAGCTGCGCTACCTTCCCGAGGCCCATACGGATTTCGTTTTTGCCGTCATTGGAGAAGAGCTCGGGCTGGTCGGCACTCTTGGAGTCATCACGCTCTTCCTGGTGGTGTTATGGTCGGGAGTGACGATCGCCCGCAGGGCGAAAGATTCTTTTGGCTACCTGCTGGCAGCGGGAATCATTCTCTCGCTGGGAATGCAGGCCGCGTTCAATATTGCCGTCGTGACCGGAAGTGCCCCGACCAAGGGGATCCCTCTTCCGCTGGTGACCTTCGGCGGGACGGGGCTCTGTGTGACCATGGCCCAGATAGGTCTCTTGCTGTCGATCTATAGAATTTCTCAGACCCCCGGTCCGGCGTATTTTTCCGGGGTCAACCAGGCAGAGCTCGTGGGAGCCGACATTACGCAGCGAATGGACGGGGGAAAGGACGCGCAGCTATGACCAACACCGCTGTGTTGACAGGGGAGAGGACCGCAACGCGGTCGTCTTCTCTGAAGCAGATGAAGGCGCTCGCCTTCTTCGGCGGAGGAACAGGGGGGCATCTCTTCCCGGGCCTCGCAGTCGCCGAGAGGACACGCGAGCGATTTCCTGATTGCGACATCGTATTTTTCCGTACCCGCAGGGAGGTAGAGGAGAAGGTCTTCTCTAACAGCGGCTTCAGAACCGAGCTTCTCGATATCTCTCCGCCCACAGGCGGAGCTCGCGCCATCGTGAAATATTCTCTTCAGTCGCTGCGGGCGATCTCGGCCATTCGCAAGGCCCTGGCACGAAAGTATGACGCGGCCATCGGGCTGGGGGGCTACGCCTCCCTTCCCGGGATCGTCGCGGCAAGGCACGTTGGCCTGCCGGTGGTCCTGCTCGAACAGAACCAGGTTCCCGGCAAGGTGAATCGCCTGGCGGCTCCTTTTGTCGACCTCGTCACCTGCCCGAGTCCGGAGGTCGTCGATCTTTTTCGCGGAAGGCGGGAGGTTACCGGCAATCCGGTGCGCGGTACGGTGGTCAGGGCCGCCGGCCGCCGCAGAAGATTTTTTGCCGCAGGCGCCTTCAGCACGCGCAAACGTAAAGTTTTCGTGGTTGGCGGCAGCCAGGGAGCCCATGGCATCAACCAGGCGGTCATCGGCGCGTTGGAGGGACTTGCCGAATATCGTGAGAAAATACATTGGATACATGTAGCCGGAGATGCCGATAAAAAAGAAGTAGAGAAGGCCTATCTTGAACAAGGCTGGGAAGCCGAGGTCGAGAGCTACCTGAAGGATCTGCCGCATCTGCTGTCTCACGGCGACCTGGTGATTACCAGGGCGGGCGGGACAATCGTTGCTGAGCTGGCTGTCCTGGGTGTTCCGGCGGTATTTGTTCCCTATCCGCATCATAAGGACCAGCATCAGATGAAGAATGCTGAGGCTTTGGAGCGGGCGGGGGGCGCCATTATGGTGCCCGAAGAAGATCTTGGAGCCGAAACTTTGCGAACGATATTTGAAGATATTCTCTTTGAACCCGGAAGGCTGCTGGCGATGGAAGATCGCGCTCTCACCTTGGGAAGACCTGATGCAGCCGATGCCGTACTGGACCTCATCCTGGAGCTCAAGGAAAAATGTCAGTAGGATTCCGCCTGCTTCTGATCGTGCTGATTGGTTTCTGTACCCTCTGCGTTTATCAATTACGAGAGGGTGAGCTGGCCGTCTGGCTTCGCAATTCCCCGGCACCGCGGGTTCAGAGTCTTCCCGGCGAGGCTCCGCTGGAGGGTCTTGTGGGTAACGACACCGTCATCGAAACGACCATCAAGGCGACCGCGATCGATCGGCGTCCACGCGTAACCAGGAGGTCGACTCCCCGTTGGGACCGCCCCTCGATCGAGGCGGGCGAACCAGCTGTCGACATTCGTAGAAGCTCGGCTAATACGCCATCCGTGCTTGAGAACGGCGTGAGCGTGGAGCCGCAGGTTCCCGCGACCGGAGGGAGAGCAGGCTCTCTCAACCTGGTCAATCCAGGCCGCTCCGTGACTTCGTTAATCGAACGTCAGTCTCCCGTGCCGCAGCCGGTAGAGACACCGGTCGAGCCGATACCTGAGTCCGAGGTCGTCAAGCCTGAGCCGCCGAAGGTGAGCTACACGATTCATATCGTGAAGGATGGTGACAAGCTCTGGAACCTGGCCGAGAAGTATCTTGGCGTTGGGCATCGGTATGGGAAGATTATCGAGCTGAACAAGAAAGAGCTCGGTGACAACCCCGAGCGGCTTCGCGTGGGGATGAAGCTCAGGATTCCCCCGAAAAAATAATCCCGCAGTCGCCTTTTTCGCTGCATCTAGTGCCGTCCCAGGGTGCGCAGGTGGCCGTTAAGGCCCCACCAGGGAGACCCGGATGGCATCTTCGCACCACAGTATGTTGTGGTGTCGAATTGTTATAGCTCAAGATAAGGCAACATCTTACCGATAAAGGTCAATGGGGGGGAAAACTCTGGTTACTCTGATTGGCATCTGCTTAATTAGGGTCGGTGTCCGTGTTGATTCAGGGTTATTTGACCGGGATCGCGCGGCCTGAAAGAAGTTGTAAGAGAAGATCTGAAGAGAAGATCTGAAGAGAAAAGAGACGCCCCAGGTGGGCGGATTCCGTCCGCGCCGGGCCGTCGTTACACGATGCAGAAACCGGGTAAGGTCCATCTCGTGGGGATGCTCGGCACTGGCGTACGCGGCCTGGTGTCCATCCTGAGAGCGAGAAACATCCATGTGTCGGGCTCCGATTCCAGCGGCAAGTCCCTACCCGTGGAGTTCCAGCGGCTTGGAGTAGAATGCTCGTCCGTCCACGAGGAAGCCAACCTCGGCTCCGATGTTGATTTTCTCGTTCATACGGCGGCGGTGGGTGACGACAACGCTGAAATTCGCAAGGCCCACAGGCTGGGAATCCCGGTCCTGAAATACTCTGAGTTTCTCGGCGAGCTGATGGGTGAAGGGCGAGGTCTCGCCGTGGCGGGAACTCACGGTAAGACCACCACCAGTTCGATGGCCTCCTGGATTCTCTACAGCGCCGGAAAGGATCCATCCTTCGTCATCGGAGGCAGGATTCCCCAGCTCGGCAGCTCGAGGCAGGGAAAGGGACGTGATTTCGTAGCAGAGGCCTGTGAGTACGACCGCAGCTTTTTACAGCTCAAGCCTGAGGCTGCCGTGGTTACCAATGTCGAGGAGGAACATCTCGATTGCTTCAAGGACATGGCGGAGATC
This sequence comes from Planctomycetes bacterium UBA1662, assembly GCA_002320775.1. Taxonomy (GTDB): domain Bacteria; phylum Planctomycetota; class UBA8108; order UBA8108; family UBA8108; genus UBA8108. Next base: position 26,112 of record DCKY01000240.1, on the reverse strand, counting down.
CTGGACGCCTTTCAGCAGTTCATCAACCGGGTTCCCGAGAAGGGACTCCTGGTTCTGAACGCGGATGATCCCCAGGCGCTGAGCCTCGCCTCGGCAGCCGTGTGCCGCAACATCCAGACCTTCAGTCTTGACTCATCTGCTGGCGACTGGCAGGCCTCGCAGCTCCGCTCGGGCGGCCTGGGGGCCACTTTCATCCTGACCGGTCCCGGCGGAATCCGTCAGCGGGTGGAGCTTGGCATTCCCGGCAGGCACAACGTAAAGAACGCCCTGGCTGCCGCGGCTATCTGCAGCTGGGTGGGAGTCTCCGCTGACAAGATCAGCGAGGGGCTGGAGAGCTTCCCCGGAGTTCATCGTCGATTTGAAATTCTCGCGCGCGATCCGGTGACGGTGATCGATGACTACGCCCATCATCCAACCGAGGTGGAGGCTCTGCTGGGCGCCGCCCGCGATGTCGGCTTCAGCGGCAAGGTCATCGGCGTCTTTCAGCCGCACCAGTTTTCCCGGTTGCGGCAGATGATGGATGCGTTCGCGGAGGCGCTTGCGGGTTTCGATGAGATCCTCGTTACCAAGCCCTATAAGGCCAGGGATAGCCGCGAGGATCAGGCTGCCATCAACTCCAGGATGCTCACGAGAGAGATCGAGCTTCGCGGGGGAGCGGCATCCGACACACCGGCCTTCAGAGATGCCCGGGCCCGGCTCGATGAGATCGTTCTGGCGGGGGACGCGGTGATTTTCATGGGAGCAGGGAGTATCACCGTCCTGGCATCGGAATACGCGGGCAGGCCCGGAGCTATCGAGATTGTCGGGAAGCTCTCGAAGGTGGGGGCCTGAGGCTGATGGCGATCACAAGAAAACCCGATTTCTCGAACCTCACCTCGATGGGGGTAGGAGGACGTCCGCAGGAGCTATACGAACCGGAGAGTTTCGGTGAGTTCTGCGAGCTCCTGGCCGTTCTGGATGATCCCTTTATCCTGGGAGGCGGCTGCAACACCATATTCCCGGATGGGAATTTCAGCCGGCCGGTGATCCGGACCAAGAAGCTTGGCAAGCTTCATGTCGAGGAAGATGGCAGGGTCTACGCGGAGGCAGGAGTCGGCATCAATCGGATCATCAGACAGACGGTCACCGCCGGCCTTCGCGGCCTGGAACAGCTCGCGGGAATTCCCGGGACAGTTGGCGGGGGTACGGCGATGAACGCAGGGAACGGACCCGATGCCTGCTTTGGTAATTACATAAAGAAGCTGCATGTCATTGCTCCAGGGGCGGGTTCCGTTGAGACCATCGACAGCGCGGAGGTTCCCTGGCGGTATCGTAATTGGGGAATGAACGATGCGGATGCCGGAGGGGCCGGTTCCTGGATAGTCGTCGCCGTGGAGATGGAACTTGAGCCGGGTAATGTCTCCGAGCTCCGGGCTGAGATGGAACGGTGTGAGAGGCGAAAGGCGGACAACCAGCCCCTGAACGAGGCAAGCTCCGGCTGCATGTTCAAGAATCCCGGAGCTGGCCCATCCGCTGGAAAGTTGGTCGAGAGTTGCGGGCTGAAAGGTCTGCGCGAAGGCGGCGCATCCGTTTCGGGGATGCATGCGAATTTTATCGTGAACAGCGAACGGCACGCGAGCTCTGAAGATGTGAAGAGACTCATGGAAAGGGTGATTGGGCAGGTCTACGAACAGACAGGTTGCCAGCTCGAACCGGAGGTCGTCTTCGCCAGGGACCTGGCGTTTGTCTGAAAGTAAGAGAGAGCGGCTCCCTTCAGGGTTGGGAGTATTGAAATATGGCTAAAAAGAAGAAATCACGATTCGGCCCCCTGGCGGTGATCGCCTCCTTTGGCAGCGGAATCAACCTGCTGAAGAACAGCGGGCTGAAGCTCTGCCTGTTGCTTGGCGGCCTGTTGTTTATCTGGCTGGCGGTATCGATCAAGTATGATGTGAGATCTGACGAGAGGTTTCTGCTGGCCAATTGGCATCTGGAGCCCGGCCGGCTGCCTGCCTGGGTTACCCCGGAGATTCGCATCCGGATCATGGAGGATTTTTCTCTCGGCAAGAGCGACCTCAGTCTTTTTGACCAGGGTGTTCTCGGCCGTCTCAGGGAGGCTCTTGAGCAGTCCCATTGGATCCGTGAGGTTCTGGATATTCGGCTGGTCTATCCGACTCCCCAGACGGAGGGAGCGGTCAGGGCGGCAATGGTTCTTTCCACCCCGGTTGCCATGGTCCGGGTCGGGCCGAATTGCTACCTGAGCGATTCCCGGGGCAGACGTCTTGGCGAGCCCTACAAGGCCTCGGCCAGGAGCTGGTTCAATGTGCCGATTATTGAGGGGGCTCGATCCGGGATCGCCGTTCCGAAGCCAGGGTATCCATGGAGGAGCCCGGCTGTCGTTGACGGACTCAACGTGGCGGCACAATTGGGCCGGGCCCGCATCTCGGAGCACTATCCGGAAGATTCAATTGAGTCGATCAACATTTCCAACGCGCGCGGCAAGGTCGATCGGAGCAAGAGTGAGATCGTATTGCGCAGCGGCCAGCTGCGGCTCGAGTGGGGACGCGCCGCGACCTCAGGAGCTCACCGTGTCCTGACCGATGCGGAAAAGATAGCCAACCTGCACACCGTGCTGACCAATCCACACTTCTGGAGGCTTACCGACCTCACTCTCCATACGCCCAGGATCACCGGGCGGGTTCGCGGCGATTCGGAAGAGGCCGAGAGCGGGTATTGATCAGCGGCTCATCCTGTGCGTGAGTCAGCAGAGAGGCCGAGTCCTGTGGGGGTTTTCAGGTATCGGTCACAGGGTAGAGAACGTCGAGCACTTCACTGATTTGCTCTTCAGTCATATAGCCCATTTCCAGCAGGATCTGGCCGAGCTGTTTCTCCAGGAGTCCGGAGGCGCGGTTTTTAGCCTGGATGGTGAGCGCTTCGTAGAGCTGTTCAGCGCTGACGAAGCGTTTCTCTAAAGCTATCTCACCGAAAAACTTATAACGGTCGCTCATCTGTTTTCTCTAAGCCGGGCGGGTCGCGGTGGAGACTGAAAGCATGGAATTGACGGCCTCAATATTTTTTATCGACTCAGACACCCTTTTAACTGCAGATATTCAGGCCTGGGAGCCCTCTTTGTGCCACTCTGACAGGATTATAGACCCTATATGGCCTTCTGCTGCCGATGTGGCAGTTCGCAGGGACTAGTCTAAATCATAAAGTATTTATTTACAAATACTTAGGTCTTGGTATCAGGTTTGCATAAGGAAATGGTTCAAGATTTTTTCCAGCACGAAGAATTATTTCAGGGATCTATTCGAATGGCCAGAACACCGAAACAAATGGTTTTTGACCTCGAAGCCCAGCTTGCTTCGAGGGAGGGCGTTGAAAAACTCGCCAGGGCGGTCAAGTCGACGTTGGGACCGGTCGGCTCCAATGCGGTTATCGACCGCGGCTGGGGCGAGCCGATTATTACCAAGGATGGAGCTAGCGTCGCTGAGGAGGTTGACCTCATCAATCCTTACGAGAACATGGCTGCGAAGCTGGTTCGTGAGGCGGCTGAGAAGACCTCCAACGAGGCCGGAGATGGTTCGACCACGGCAACCGTCCTGGCCGAGAGCATCTACCTCCGGGGCCTGCAGAACGTTATTGGCGGAATGAACCCGATGATCCTGTCGCGCGGAATTCGCCTCGCTGTCGACCAGGCGCTCGAAAGCCTGAAGGGATTTTCGACCCCGGTCAAGTCGAAGGACCAGGTCGTTCACCTGGCCACCGTGGCGGCCAACCAGGACAAGGAGATTGGCGAGTGTATCGCCGATGCCTTCGAGTCGGTGGGAGAGGACGGAGTCATCACCATCGAGGAGGGCAAGGAGATCGAGACCCAGGTCGAATCCGTCGAGGGAATGGAATTTGACCGCGGCTATCTCTCCCCTCATTTCGTTACCGATGGCGACAAGATGCTCTGCGAACTCGAGAAGCCGTTCATTCTCATCTACGAGGAGAAGCTGACCAAGCTTGCCGACCTGCTTCCTATCATGGAGAAGGTGCTGGCGGCCAAGAGGTCGCTGTTGGTGGTTGCCGAGGATGTGGAGGCCGAGGTGCTCTCGGCCCTGGTGGTCAACAAGCTCAAGGGCGTGCTCCCCTGCGCGGCGGTGAAGGCTCCAGCCTATGGAGAGCGCCGAAAGGCCATGCTCCAGGACCTGGCGATTCTTACCGGCGGCAGGGCGATCTTCAAGGATCTCGGAGTGCAGCTCGAATCTCTCGAGCTTGATGATCTAGGAGAGGCCGGGAAGGTCAGGATTACTTCCGAAGACACGATCATTGTCGCCGGCGGAGGAGAGGCCGGCGCCGTGGAGGCGAGGGCAAACGAAATCCGCAGGGAACTGGAGGATACGGAGTCCGAGTACGACCAGGAAAAGCTCCAGGAGCGCCTGGCGAAGCTGGTCGGCGGAGTCTGTGTGATTCACGTGGGAGCTGCGACCGAGAGCGATATGAAGGAGCAGAAGTCCCGCTACGAGAGCGCGCTGAACGCGACCCGTGCCGGGCAGGCGGAAGGAATCCTTCCCGGGGGAGGCGTCGGTCTCTTCCGGGCCGCAGAGGCTCTCTCCAAGCTGGACCTTGAAGGCCTGAGCAGCGAGGAAATGGCCGGGATCGATGTGATCCGTGAGGCTCTCGAGGCTCCTATCCGGCAGCTTTGTCTCAACTCGGGCATCGAACCTGCCAGGGTGCTGCGGCAGATTCGTTCAGATGAAAACATCAACCTGGGCTGCGATCTCGCCTCGGACAAGAAGGACATAGTGGACATGCTGGAGGCTGGCGTGATCGATGCGACGAAAGTCGTTCGAGCAGCCCTGCAGAACGCGGCGAGCGTTTCCACGCTGCTTCTGACAAGTGATACGATGATCGCCGAGATCCCCCAGGAAGAGGATGAAGATGACCACCATCACCACCATCATGACGATGGCATGGGAATGGGCGG